>CAYRYO010000135.1:0-1526 GCA_964428475.1 uncultured Tissierellaceae bacterium | reverse complement strand
CTTCAAGCCAGGTGAAGCTGCAACAAGAGCACATTTTTCTGTATTTCTTTCAAATACTATTGAAAAAACACAATAAAAAAATAAAAGGAGATAAAATTAATTATGTACAAGTTAAGAAAGATAAGGTTAAGCATATTAGTATTAGCGGCAGTATTGTTATTTAATGTTATTCCTACAGGAGTATTAGCTAAGGAAGAAGAATCAATAATCGATCTAACAATGATAAAAGACCAAACAATAATTAAAGACCAAATAACCAAAGTAAATAGTGAAAAGATAGCAGAAACATATGTAGAAACGCTTGAAATTCCACTATTTAATGATGTTCATGCGGGTAAAAGTGGCCACTGGGCTTATAAGTATATTCAAAACTTATCCCTTTATAATACTATTAACGGATATAGTGATGGGACCTTTAGGCCAGGTGACAAGATCACCCGAGCACATGCCGCAGTTATGCTAGTGAATGCCTTAGGTCTTGATCATAAAGGTAAAATTTCAAATTTTAGCGATGTTCCATCAGGTCATTGGGCAGAAGGACATATAGCAATAGCTGAAGAGGCTGGGATAATAAATGGATATAGAGACGGTAGATTTGGACCAGGAGATAATATAACAAGAGGACAAATAGCAGTGATGGTGTCAAATGCCTTTAATCTAGAGCAAAAAGGTGCATATAAAAACTTTAAAGATGTAACAAACAAGCACTGGGCCTATAAGGACATTGAAATATTAGCAAGTAACGAAATCATTAATGGTTATGGAGATAACAACTTTGGGCCTGGAGATCTAACAACAAGGGCGCACTTTTCAGTGATTCTAAGTAAAGCAATGGCTAAACCATTAAAAACTAATCAAGTAGAATGTATAACACATATATTAGAGCCAGATGAAGAAGGAAAAGTTTTCAAAGAAACCACATATAAAAATAATACTCGTCATACTATAATAGGACTTTTCACAGGAGAATTGCCGAAAGATAGTATATTGCCAAGTATGAATATAAATTTATATACGATAGATTCTGGTGAGACATCACCAATATTCCCTTCAATTACATATTCTACTACACAAGAAATTTTAACAACTTTTATAAGTCTTGCTTTTCAGATATCAGATGAAAAAATTGCGGCTGTAGCCTATGATTCTTCAAGCGAAGAAACTCAACGTCAAGAGACAGAGAATATTTATTCAGATAAAACACCTATAAAGGCTAATCAACTGCCAATAGAACTTGAGGTACTAGAGCCAGACAGTGCAGGGGATATATATATACAAGGTCAATTTACCAATAATAGTTCTTATCCTATAAATTCTATAATGATAGAAACACTATCAAAAGATACAAATAGGCTAAGTTATTTGATTAGTTCCAATAAGGTATCAGTAGGAGAAAAATCAGAAAAATTCTTAACAGAGGATCCAGTAGCAATAGAAACAAAGGATGTTGAAATAACAAATATATATATATATGCAGAGAACCCAGATGGAGAGGAAATTGAAATTTATTATAATGCGAAGTTAAA
>CAYRYO010000134.1:0-1655 GCA_964428475.1 uncultured Tissierellaceae bacterium | reverse complement strand
ATCATAGATAAGGACCTTTAGAAAAATTTCTATTGTTAAAGAAAATTTTCAAGGGTACCAGATACCCTTATATCCATTAAAATCAACTCCTGCTTCTTATGTCTACGGCATGATCATTTGCCCAAGAAGGCAATTGAATTTAAACACAATAGACCCCCTAGCAGAAATTCCCTCAAGCCTAAGCCCAAGGGAACATATGTTTTATAATATCCATAACAATGATACATCATACAGCCTTATCTTCGTATCTCAGCTTACTTTATCCCTTGTTACTACTACTCTCTATTGTTTATCCTAAGTTCATATTAAGACAGTTCTGTAGCTTCGCTATCTAGTAGCTTCACCTGTTGCCCTAGTTCTTGTACTTGCTTATTGATATTCCCAATTTCCTTTTCAGTTAAATCTTCATCTACTACTCTCTGGGCTAAACTTTTCATCTTTAAAAGCTTGTCCTCTATCATGTCTAATATTTCTAATCGGAAGTTTACTTTCTTAAGCTGATCTTGCATTTGTATTCTTACTTGGTCTTGTTCTGTCATATTATCATCCTAATCTTCTTATTTGTTCTACATTTTGAACCATTATTAAATCAGTATCTACTTCCTTAAAGCCTATTTTCCTATAAAGTTCTAAAGCCCTATTATTGTCACCAGTAACAGACAATGAGGCCTTGCCTATATTTTTATCCTTTAAATCCATAATACATGACTGCAATAAATAAGAGCCTAATCCCCTACCCCTATATTCTTTTAGTATAGCTATATCATAAATATATGCTAAAGACAACCTTTCTCTTAATTGCACTGTAGCTGAACCTATTGGCTGATTGTCTTTTTCTAGGATATATATATTAACAGACGGATCTTTTAATATTTCCATCAATGCATCTTCCCCTAATTCATCTTCAAAAGCATTGTATATAATCCTTTTATAATTAAGCCCATCTTGTCTATTTACTCTTCTAAAATTTAAATCTATCAATTGTTCAAAAACAAAGTTCACACTATTCAAATCTAATTCCATTTCCCAACAATACAAAGTAGTATTAAATGCTCTTTTTTCTGCAAAGCTTATTCCACTAGCTAATCTCTCTTTTACATAAGCTTCTACCACTCTTACATCCTCACTCTTAGCAAAATCGTAGACTTTATCGTAAAGCATAGAACCTAAACCTTTTCTTCTATGATCTGGTGAAACCACTACATTTAAAGATGCTTGATCTCTATATGAAGAGTTTATCATACAAGTTCCTAGTCCTGCTAATCTATCTCCGCAAAAACCTAAAAATATACCTTGCGAATTATTGTCAATAACATAATCAAGCCATTCATCTGTCAAAGAGTAATTGAAATTATCTTCTCGGTTTACATCTTTTATTAATTTGTATATCTGATCCTTATGATGCTTTGCTATATTTATTATTTTAAATTCCAATATAATCTCTCCTATATAACTGATAAATTTATATATCCGTCACTTATATTATCGGCAATATTATATGGATATATAGTTATATCATATACTATAATGCTATAATGACAAAATTCGACCGGGTCAAGTACCCTTGTGAAAATACATTGTTTTAATGTATTAACACTGATATAGTATAAGTATAATTATGAGAGCGGTGAAGAATTTCGACAAAATTCGGGTGG
>CAYRYO010000133.1:0-1763 GCA_964428475.1 uncultured Tissierellaceae bacterium | reverse complement strand
ACTTAAAAGCAAAATACAAATAAGTATCCCTAATAATTTATTATATTTCATTATTATAAGTCATTCCTTTCGCTTCGCTCAAGGCACAAAACTGAATGAAATGTCTTGGCATCAAGCGATTATTTTATTATTCTATAACCATAGGGATAACTGTATACTACAAATCACGGGGAGGTGAGTGGGCTGCTCTATATTTAGAGTGACCGCATTATTATATGTGTAGATTGCCTTTCCAAGCACAAATAAGTGTGACAATAGATCACGTAGACTTATCTTTGTATGAACAATTCTCGTTTATAGCTGGGCAATCAGTCAATGCTGTTTTTTCCCTGTAATTATAATGAAAGGGGCTTTCTCTATGGGTTTAAAAATCGTTTATCAAATTTGTTGTGGTATTGATGTCCACAAAACCTTTGTTGTTGCTTGTATTGCTTCGACTAATGATAAGGGTGTTACTATTTACAAACGCCATCGCTTTTCTACTTTTACCAAAGGTCTAAGGGAGCTGTCACAGTGGCTTTGTGATAACAATTGTAAGGATGTTTGTATGGAATCTACAGGTAAGTATTGGATCCCTGTGTTTAATGTCCTTGAAGATTCTTGCAATATTACCCTTGCACATCCTAAATATGTTAAGGCTATCCGTGGCAAGAAAACTGATAATAAAGATGCCAAATGGATTGCTGATTTGTTTAAACATGATCTGGTAGCTGGAAGTTTTATGCCTCCCCTTGCTATTAGACAACTTCGTGATCTTATGCGCTATCGTTTTAAGCTTACTAATTTTATGTCTAGTGAGAAAAATCGTCTTCAAAATTGTTTGACTGTATCTAATATTCAGCTTGCAAATATTGTTTCTGATACTTTTGGTAAAAGTTCTATGAATATTATTGACAAACTTCTAGAAAATCCTTTAGATACTTCTTTTGATATTGAGCCTTTAATTCATGGTTCTATGAAGGATAAAATTCCCGAATTAGAACTCGCCATTGATGGATTTATTACTCCTGAGCAGGCTGAAAAATTAAAGGTTATTAAACAGCATTATGAAGACATTGGTTCTCGTAGATCTGATCTTGAAAGAATTATTCTTTCTCTTGCCGAGCCCTACCTAGAAGAAATCGAATTAATATTGACCGTTCCTTCTATTAAAAACGTTTTTTCAGCTATCGCCATAATCTCTGAAATAGGTGTCAATATGGATATGTTTCCCACATCTAAGCATCTGTGCTCCTGGGCAGGGCTTACTCCTACTAGTAATGAAAGTGCTGGCAAGAAGAAATCAGTAAGAATTTCAAGAGCTGGCTGTTATATCAAGCCCCTTTTGGTACAGTGTGCAACCGCTGTAGTTAAAAGTGAAAAGCATCCTGAAATTCGAAACCGCTATTTAAGAATTAAGAAACGCCGTGGTCACAAGCGTGCTATTATTGCTATTGCTAGAATGTTATTAACTGCTATATACAATATTATTAAAAAGAAGGAGCCTTACAACCCTGAGCTGTATAAAAAATCTATCGATATACCAGTAACTCGTGAAATCACGGTTGAACAAGCAATATCATTAGCTAAAAGTCAAGGTTTTAAAATTATTACAGCCACCTAAGTTCCTTTTTCTTTAATATTTTTTGAAGTCATCAATTGATGGCTTGTTTGCTACGCTCTTTTAGATCTATTAAACTTTTCGTGGTGCTAGGCTTTTATTTCAGACTTCACCTCCATATAGTTAAAGGTAGTGTTAGGATTAAAATCAATAAATATACTGT
>CAYRYO010000132.1:0-1843 GCA_964428475.1 uncultured Tissierellaceae bacterium | reverse complement strand
ATCAGATAACCTGTACTCTGATTTATTATAATTATTTCTCTTTTCATTATATTTTATTCCTCTATAGCCTTTTTCGCAATTTCATAATATGAAAATTTCTTCATTCCTTCTTCTGCATTTTTTTTCATATTATGAAATAACAAATCATCCTTATAGATATTTAATATAGCGTTCATCAATATGTCTTCATTTATTTCATCCAGCAACAGGCAGTTACCATTTAAATCAATATGATCAATACCCTCCCATCGTTTAAAAATGGCAGGTAATCCTAAACCTACAGCTTGCTCCCATAATACAGAATGAGTGCCAGGAAAACAAGCTAAATCAGATGCAAAAAAATAATCAACAGCTTGACCTGGCGAAATCCATCCTATATTTCTTATATTAGCATTTTGAGATAATATATTTATTTCATCTTCCATATCTTTGTTGGGACTACCAAATACAATTAATTTAATATCCTTCCCTTTAAGTTCAGAAATAACCTTCAACAGAATATGTATATTCTTTCGTCTGTCAATTTTACCACCAGTGATAATTACAAAATCATTTTCATGTATATTTAACTCTTTACGCTTTTGCTTCCTGATGGGTTTTTTTTCCTCGAAGTTTATTTTTGAATCATCAATTCCCAATAGAAGTAACTCTGTTTTATGTGAAGGTGTTCCATATACCTCCTTCAAAAAATTCACCCTCAAAGGCAATGTGCCATAAAACTTTCTAGTATAGGGTTCTATTCTTTGTGTGGCCCACTTGTATATAATCTTATGAAGAATGTTTTTAGAAACCCAATTTGATGCGCTATTAATAAAGTCTGCATGATTATCTACATAAACTTTCACATTTGGTCTCTTTTTCACATAATCTGCTATCTCTAATATTCCCATAAATTGACTACCGTGAATAAAGATAACGTCTGGATTAAATGCAAGCAAAGTCTTTTTCATTCCCTTATAAATTCTTAGTTTTTTCACTATAATATGAGGTATCCAACTTGCATAAGGTATTCTTGTTATTGGTATTCCGTCTTTTGTTATATATGATGATGGTTTAGTATAACCAAGTTTTGCATTGTCAACAAATATTTCAGTAGATGCCAATATTGCAACATCATGACCTTGTAATTTATGCATCTTTGGCAGTATATTTTCCTGATAACCATAGTTGTCAATATAAAAACTAGACAAACAACAGTGTAATATTTTCATTTTCTTAACTCTTTGATAAACCTTTGTGGATCATTAAAAAAAGGTGAATATTTTTCAATTTGGTCGTCAGAGAATTCCCACCATTTACTATCAAGAATCTCTTCTATTAGATTATCATTAAATCTTTTTCTTATTATTTTGGCTGGTACTCCTCCTACAATAGAAAAAGGAGGTATATCTTTAGTGACTACACTTCCCATGCCAATTATTGATCCTGTTCCAATATTTACACCTTGTTTTATTAAAACATTAAAACCTATCCAAACATCATGCCCAATTATTGTTATTTTGTTCTTCTCCAAAATATGGTTATAAAACTTTTTATTTACACCAGTGTTCCTACCTTCATAAAATACTGGTGATGTAGAAACCCAATCGGTAGGATGCATAGCTCCACCTATTTTAACATTACTTGCTACTGAACAAAAAGACCCTATCGTAGTGTTTATGATTTCGCAATCGTATCCACAATATGTATATCTTTCAATTCTTGAATTAACAACATGTGACCCAGAATGTACTTTAGCTGTTTTTGCAACTTTACTATTAATTAAAGCTCGACCTCGTATTTTTTTAAAAATTTTGGCCCATATGTATTGAATACTTACCATTTTATCTTATTTAATTAATTA
>CAYRYO010000131.1:0-1917 GCA_964428475.1 uncultured Tissierellaceae bacterium | reverse complement strand
TTTTGTTTGACGCGGATAGCTTTATTGAAATTGATAAATTTATTGAACATAGATGTACAAATTTTGGTATGGAGAAATTAGAGGCACCATCTGATGGAGTAGTTATAGGGTATGGAACAGTAGATGGAAGACTTGTATTTACTTATGCACAAGATTTTACTGTAGTAGGTGGATCGCTAGGTGAGATGCATGCAGCTAAAATCTGCAAGATTCAAGATATGGCACTTAAAATGGGTGCGCCAATAGTGGGAATTAACGACTCAGGCGGAGCGAGAATTCAAGAAGGTGTAGATGCACTATCTGGATATGGAAAGATATTTTATAGAAATACCATTTCTTCTGGGGTTATACCACAGATATCCATAATCATGGGGCCTAGTGCGGGAGGAGCTGTTTACTCACCAGCTATTACAGATTTTATATTTATGGTTGAAGGCACAAGCAAGATGTTTATTACAGGACCTCAAGTAATCAAATCTGTTACAGGTGAGGAAGTTACTCAAGAAGAATTGGGTGGTGCTGATACCCACAATAAGATATCAGGAGTAGCTCATTTCAAGGATAAAACAGAAGAAGAATGTATAGAAAGAGTAAAGAAATTGCTTTCATTACTTCCTTCAAATAATTTAGAACAGGCACCGACATATGAAGTAAATGATGATATAAATAGAGTAGAAGAAAAGTTGAATGAAATAGTACCTGTAAATCCAAATAAACCTTACAATATGAAAGAATTAATTAATCTTTTAGCAGATAATGGAGATTTCTTTGAGGTTCAGGAGTATTATGCGCAGAATATAATTACAGGATATATAAGACTTAATGGAAAAACTATAGGAGTAGTTGCAAATCAACCTAAAGTACTTGCGGGATGTTTAGATATAAATGCATCGGATAAGGCTGGTAGGTTTATAAGAACTTGTGACGCATTCAATATTCCACTATTAAACTTAGTAGATGTACCAGGTTTCCTTCCAGGAGCTAATCAAGAGTTTGGAGGAATTATTAGGCATGGTGCAAAGATGCTTTATGCATACAGTGAAGCAACTGTTCCAAAGGTAACTATGATAGTTAGAAAAGCTTATGGTGGGGCATATCTTGCTATGTGTAGCAAGGATTTAGGTGCAGACCAAGTGTTTGCTTGGCCAAATGCTGAAATTGCTGTAATGGGACCAGGAGGAGCTGCTAATATTATATTTAAAAAGGATATAGAAAATGCAGATGATCCAGTTGCTATGAGAGATTCAAAGATAGAAGAGTACAGAGATACAATAGCTAATCCTTATATAGCAGCTAGTAGGGGATTTGTAGATGATGTAATTGTACCTAGTATTACAAGACCAAGGCTTATATCTGCTTTTGATATGTTAGAATCAAAAAGGGAAACTAGACCTTCCAAAAAACATGGCAACTTGCCAGTATAAAGAGGTGAAATAATTGGGTGAATATATAAGTATGGGAGATGGCTTGATAGTTACATTGTTTAGTATAGCTATGGTTTTTATTGTATTGATAATTATTTCCATTTTTATATCTATGTTAAAGAACTTCGATAGGAAAAAAGAAGAGCCTATAGTGGTAAAAGGCAATAAGGATATAAAAACAGATATTATAAAATCTGAAGAAGAAATGGATAAAAAACCAGATGATGAAGAGCTTATAGCAGTTCTTTCTGCTGCAGTAGCCGCAAGCTTAGGTGTCAGTTTACCACAGATAAACATAAAGAGTATAAAGAGGGTAAGTAACACTTCGCCAGTATGGGGAGTAGCTGGAATACAGGAGCAAATATACAATAAACTATAAAAAACTGTAGAGATAATCGGAAATCTCGACAAAATCATAGAGGCCTATTTTGGGTCGCCACAAAATAAATCTTAGGAGGATATTAATGAGAAAGTTTGTAATAAATGTAAATGG
>CAYRYO010000130.1:0-1985 GCA_964428475.1 uncultured Tissierellaceae bacterium | reverse complement strand
CAATCATAAATATTTCTTCTGTAGTTGGAGAATTTGGAAATATAGGTCAAGCAAATTATGCTGCTACAAAAGCAGGAGTAATAGGCCTTACAAAAACTTGGGCTAAAGAATTTGCAATGAAAGGTGATCAAGTTAGAGTTAATGCGATTTCACCTGGATACACTATGACTGATATACTTAAAACTGTGCCAGAAGATTTATTAAAGAAATTTGCATCACAAACTATGCTTGGAAGACTTGCTGAGCCAGAAGAAATAGCAAATGCAGCTTTATTTTTAGCGTCAGATGATGCATCATACATAACAGGACATAATTTAAGTGTTAATGGCGGAATGAGACTTTAGGAGGTTATAAATATGACAAATGTCGGAATATTAGGAACAGGTATTTATATTCCAGATAATTATATGACAGCAAAAGAAATATCTGAAGCAACTAAAGGTACATGGACTGAGGAAGCAGTTATTGAAAAACTGGGTATTGTTAAAAAACCTATGCCAGGGAAAGATGATGGAACTCAGGAAATGGGTGCTAGAGCAGCTCTTGATGCACTAAAAAACACAGGCCTTGATCCTTTAGATATAGACGTAATTTTAGGAATAGGAGAAGAGTGGAAAGAGTATCCTCTAACAACATCTTCTTTATATATACAAGATAAAATAGGTGCTACAAATGCATGGGGAATTGATATGGCTAACAGATGTTGTACAACTGTTACAACTATGAAAATGGCTAAAGACATGCTTATGAATGATGATGAAATAGATACTATTTTAATTGCTGGTGGATATAGAAATGTAGATTTTGTAGACTATACAGATAAAGATATGTCTATGATGTACAACTTAGGTGCAGGTGGCGGAGCAATTATACTCCAAAAGAATTTAAATAAAAATTTGCTACTTGGATCCCACATGATTGCAGATGGTTCTTTATCAAGAACAGCAGGAGTTGAGATAGGTGGAACAGTTAATCCTATAACAGCAGATAATTATAAAGAAGCTGCTAAAAGTTTAAGACTTATGGAAGCTAAGAAAATGAAAGATAGATTAAATGAAGTATCTATGCCTAACTGGTTTAAATGTATAGATAAATCTCTTGAAAAATCTGATCTTACAAGAGAAGATTTAGATTATCTATCAGTACTTCATATGAAAAGATCAGGACATAAATGGATGTTAAATGAACTAGGACTAAGTGATGAGCAATCAATTTATCTAGAAAACTACGGACATATAGGCCAAATTGATCAAATTTTATCATTACATTTAGCTCTAGAAGAAGGTAAGGTGAAAGATGGTTCCGTTATATCCATGATAGCTGCAGGAATTGGCTATGTGTGGGCAGCAAATGTAATTAAATGGGGTGAGAGTTAATTGGCAACGTTTATTCAAATAATATTAAGGAGTTTAGAAACTGGTAGTATATATGCTTTAGCTGCGCTGGGTATTATAATTATTTATAGAACATCTTATGCAACAAACTTTGCGCAAGGTGCGGTAGCGATGTTTAATACTTACGTAGTTACTCTCTTATTTGGACAAGTTGGCTTGCCGCTTTGGCTTGCCATTATAGGCGGAATCTTAAGTGCTATTGTAATAGGTGTTTTGATAGATATTGTAGTAATTAGACATACTAAAAATGTATCTATTGTAGGAAAACAAATAATTACTTTAGGTTTAGTTATGATAGTAGTTGGTATTGCACCATTACTATTTGGAGTAGATCCACTTAGGCTACCTCGCTTAATATCAAGTGGAGACTTATCTATATTTGGGGCTTCTATATCTTATAATGGACTATTTAATATAGCACTAGGTTTAGCAATTATGCTTTTACTGTTTTATGTACTCCAAAATACAAAATGGGGTCTTGCAATAAGAGTAACGGCATCTAATGAACCAGTAGCCAGACTTATGGGTGTTCCAACTAAAAGAGTTACATTGGCAGCATGGGCAATAGCGGGAGTTCTTGGTGTAATAGCT
>CAYRYO010000129.1:0-2009 GCA_964428475.1 uncultured Tissierellaceae bacterium | reverse complement strand
TAGCAATATCAGCTTCTTCTTTAAGTATACTATTGACTAACAAATCTGGTGATTTTTGCATCTTATAATTGATTGTGCTACTTTCATCAATCTCTGGATTTTCTTTTTCAAGTTTAGCTACAGTTAACGCTGTTACACCATCTTGATAGTAAAAGTTTACACTTTTATTTTCAATTTGATCGGGAAGTCCTTGCTTGCATCCAATAGAGATTATAGCTATAGCAAATATAAAAACATATAATAAAACTTTTCTTTTCATTAAATCACATCCTAAAATTTTAGTTTATTAAGCTTTAAGATTAGAGTAGCGAATATGCTTTACCAATTTCCCTTACAATTTGAATATTTGTCTTATTATAAAGATTGTAATATATATTATAATCTATATTAAGTTAAAATGAAATGGCTTATTAGAAAAATGTGAATATTTCAAAAACAAATAATGCCTAGAAGGTACTTTTCAGATAAAGTAATTCCAAGCATTATTTATATGGTAATTTAATTGTATTTTTTCTTTATATATTATCTACAAAATCCGATCTTGTAGCTTTTAATGTAGCCTTAACTGCATTATATATAATTACAACCCAAGTTGTAATCTTATTCTCTTATTAGGATTACACTTATATAAAAGAATACATAACCAATTAAGTATCCTCCTATTACATCAGTTGGCCAATGTACTCCTAGATATAGTCTACTTATTCCCATTAAGCTTATCATAGTATATATAAATATATATATATACTTCTTACTACTTTTATCTTTTATATTTCTGCTGACTATATATGCTATTGTCATATAAAAGGTCATCGTAACCATAGAATGACCACTAGGATAGCTTAGTCCTCCCTGTTCTACTAAAAAATACTCTAATGGCCTAGTTCTACTAAATATATTCTTTAATATAAAATTGAGAATATAAGACCCTAGTGTAGCTGTTATAAGTAGCTTTGATATACGGTACTTTCTTTTATAGATTGTATATGACATTGCCAATATCATAAGAGGTATCAAAAAATATGCAGATCCTATAAATGAAATAAATTTCATTATAGCAAAGACAATTTTATTGTCCACTCTGTGTATTAAATCCAATATCATCCTATCAAATAAAATTCCTTCACTTGTATTTCTTACTAATATTCCTATAAGTATAAATATCACTGTAGGTATAGCAATATTTATTATGTCTTTTTTCTTCATCTCTATCCTGCCTTTGTATTTTATATTATTTTATATATGTTAAAAAGTATTTGTTTGATTTCAGATCTAAAATCATATATACCTTTGATTCTACATTATAAACATTGCAACAATTGTTGTAACTACAAGACCTATTACCACTGGCTTGAAGTTTCTTCTGGTGAGTTCAAATGGATCTACTCCGCATATAGCTGCTACCGGAATGACTGCCCAAGGTATAAGAGTCCCTCCTCCTACCCATATTGCAGTTATCTGACCCAAGGCTGTAAGAGTTGCAATGCCTTTCCCTATGGCTGTGCCAAATAACTTAGCCACTGACCCTGCTAGTGATATCCCAGAGAAGCCTGAGCCATCTAGTCCTGTTATAGCACCTACTGTAGTAAGGGTTACAGCACTTACGCCTTCATTTAGTGGAACTGCATTTGCCAGCGCTATTCCCAAGTCATTTACAAGTCCACTAGATCCCAACGGAAGGTATTGACCTACTACCTTTATAAATCCTTCATCTCCCAGATAAAAAAATGCCGCAATGGGTATTACTGGACCAAATACTTCAAATCCAAACTTAAAACCTTCTACCAAATACTTTGTTAGCTCTTCAAGTGATTTCCCCCTGTGGGCTAATACAGATACAAGTATCAATATAAATATAGCAGTCCCTCCTATTAAGGCAGTCGCATCTCCACCTTGCAGTTTAGCAACTGACATAATAACTACATCCAATCCAAATAACATTGGAATTAAAACAGCTAGTGTTTTCTTTGTCTTTGTGCTCAATGTATGTTTTAAGTCTTCTTCTTTAT
>CAYRYO010000128.1:0-2125 GCA_964428475.1 uncultured Tissierellaceae bacterium | reverse complement strand
TTTTTAAGTGGTCCTTCTACAATATACTCATCTGATGGATCAACAATAGAATGTATAGTATCTTTTAAATTAGTTACTCCTAAAATATAATCAGTAGATACACTAAAAAACTCGGAAATAGTCCTTAGGGTATCATAGTCGGGTTGCCTTTTATTTGACTCATAAAGGCTTATAGTTTGTTGTGAAAGTTGTAATTCTTCTGCTAAGTCTTTTTGAAGTATTCCATATTCAATTCTGAGTTTCTTCAATCTATTTCCTATATACAATATTCTCACCTACTTTTTCTAAATTTGAGACAATATATATGTTGTATTGACTATAGTATACAACCTTTTGCAATTAAAATAAACAAATATCGTAAAGAAATTTAATTATATGTTGACATACAACCTTGTGCAATGTATAATTAAATAAATATACAACAAAATGCAATCAAACGATCAAAATATGATTAAATAAACAAAACTATGTTGTATATAATAGCTTGGACCTTGAAAACTTCATAAAGTAGAACAGGTACCTTACCTTTGACCCTGGATGAAACTGGGGAGCGACTAGGTGGACAGGCTATTGGCCTATATATAATACCAAAATTAACATTGGAAATGTTAAATCGCCATAATCACAAAGGGAAAATAATGATACTTTCACTTAGTCCTAGGTATCCCCTGGAGAGTGGCTCGGATAGGATCGGAGAGTGCGACAATGTTTGTTGCTATAGCAAGTAACGATATTGTGGCATTATGATATAGACTAACCATCTATAGCCTGTGATATTTAATTATTTACCTACAATACCCATTAAATTTTAATGGTTTATATATTTACTTAAAAGCTAATGCCCTTGAATTTAGGGGCATTAGCTTTTAAGTAAATCGAGTTCAAGATTTATTTAATTGGATTAATATACTAAATAAGGTATAAATAAAAAAGGGGGCAATAATGTGAATAAAAAAACATTTTTAAATGCAGAGGAAGTTGCTCAAAGTTTAGGCGTATCTAAGCCACATGCTTATAAGGTAGTTAGACAATTAAATGAGGAGCTGGAAAGGAAAGGATTTATTACAATATCGGGAAAGATAAGTGCTAAATATTTTGAGGAAAGATTTTATGGATTAGAACAAAAGATTGTGTAGAAAGGAGTTGCTAAATTGCCAGCATATAAGCATGATAATGGATCTTGGTATTGTATGTTTTATTATAGGGACTGGGCGGGAGAGAATACAAAGAAAAAGAAAATGGGATTTAAAACTAAAAGAGAAGCTGTAGAATGGGAAAAAGAATTTCTAGCTAGGAATAGTGATAGCCTGCATATGAATTTTGAAAGTTTTAGCAGTCAGTATCTTGAAGAAGTTAAATCTAGAATTAAATATAATACTTGGTTGAATAAGAAGCACTTAATAGATAAAAAAATAATACCTTTCTTTAAAGATATGGAGATATCGAGAATTAGATCTATTGATGTTATTAGATGGCAAAATGAACTTTTAGAAATAAGAGATGATAAGGGCAATAGTTATTCACCAACTTATCTAAGGACCATACATGCTCAGCTAAGTGCAATTTTCAACTATGCAGTTAAATTCTATTCATTAAAAGAAAACCCTGCCCAATTAGCAGGAAGTATAGGAAAGAAGCATGCAGATGAAATGGATTTTTGGACCAAAGAAGAATTCAATTTATTTATTAAAGAAGTTGGAGATAAAGCTTTTTCATATGAGGCCTTTAGTATCCTTTATTGGTGTGGTCTAAGGGTAGGAGAACTTTTAGCTTTAACACAAAAGGATTTTGATTTTAATAAAAATATTTTAACCATAAATAAATCATACCAAAGGATAAAAGGAGAAGACATAATAACAGATCCTAAAACGGAAAAGAGTAATAGGTTAGTATATTTACCAGATATTTTAGCAGAGGATATAAAGTTGTTATTTAGTAGATTTTACGACCAAGATGAAGATGATAGGATATTTAAATTTACTAAGGGCTTTTTATATAAGGAAATGGATAGGGGATGCAAAAGGTCAGGGGTTAAAAGAATAAGAATTCATGACTTAAGACATTCTCATGTTTCATTATTAATAGAAATGGGATTTTCACCAGTAGCTATATCAGAAAGAGTAGG
>CAYRYO010000127.1:0-2185 GCA_964428475.1 uncultured Tissierellaceae bacterium | reverse complement strand
TCCAGCCATACTATACCTTTCATAAACCCTTACAGCTAATTTTATATCACCTTTAATAATGTCACTACCGTTTTCATAATTTGCAGATGAACTGCCTTTAAGAATTCCCTCATGTATATAATCTAATAATTCATTAAAATTTCCTTTAAATCGCTTTTCATATTTAGCCATATTTATGCTCCTTTCCTAATATAAATCATGAAAATCGCTTTTTTATCTATAATAATTACTTCAAAAGTTTATTAAAATATTATTCATTATTATCTCCCTTTCTTATCATTGGAACAATTCTAGCACCACAAGCTTTTTCATAGAATTCTATTGAACCTGCATTTCCAATTATACAAGTTTCAAAGCCAAGCTGTTTCATATCTATTAAACATGAATTAACTAATGCTTGACCTATTTTTCTATCTCTATATGATTTTAAAACTCCCAATGGTCCAAAATATCCTTTTCTTTGCTTTGATATATTATACCCTGCGAATCCCACTATATTATTATCATGTATAGCTATATAAATCGGAATATCTTCAAGTGTAAATCCATAATCTATGGTCTTTGTCCATCTTTCATAAAACTTTTCTAACACAAATTCCCTAACTATTTTTTTATCATTATGTCCAACCTTTCTTATAGATATATCTTCAATATAAGCCATAGTGAAGTCGTTATTTAAGTCAACAATCATATCTCTGGGGGATGCCATGATGGAAATAATCAAATCCCTATCTAATCCCTTTAAGCATTTTTTAGTTAATTCATCTTCAGAATTTAATACAGCTTTTAGGATTTGGCCATCATTGACAAATATTTGGCCGTGCTCTTCATAAAGCTCTGTTGTTCTTTTTGCCTCCAAAAAAACATCTCTAGTTAATAATGATATATTTATAGCTACAGAATCCTTATCTTCTATTTGTACATATTCACTAAAGTTTTTTTCCATCAGGGATTCATTTAAATTAGTTTCTATAGACTTTGAATCAATGGAAACCATGGTTTTTAACTCATCAGTAATTTCACAGTCCATCTTCAATGCTCCCAAAAATAAATGTACTGGATGAATAGCATTAAAATTACTTTGTCTTGCTACTATATCGGCATATTTAATTAATTTAAGAGCATTTGGTGCAAAGTTTATATTTTCAATTTTCATAAAATTTGGGCGAGGAAACCACTATGCCTTTAGGCTAGTGGAGGTATCGCCTGCCTCCTTTCCATTATTACGGTTTTTCTGATATTCAATAATCTTATTTTTCCACAGGATAGACTGCCTTTATTTACCTTTATTCCGTCTAATTTTCTGATATCAAAAAATCCTGTTGATCTTCTTCCAAATATAAAATATTCTTCTTTAAGGTATTCGACTTTATCAAATAGCCTAAAACCTTTAACAATATAGGGTGCTTGGTTATTTTTCTTTTTACCACCCTTTAAAGTATTTGATTTGTGTATCTGTCTATTGTGACATCTTACTTTCTTTTGATAATAATATTCTTCTATTGGCTTTACTAGTGGATTTTTACTTATACACCTAGCATCTATTCGGTGTCCTTTAGGCAGGTCATTTTGAATTCTTGTGTTTTTAGTTATATATCCATAAGTCATTGAGACATTAGTTTATTTCTTGGATATTGTTTTCACATTCAAATAGTAATTGTATAGTAAAAGGCGTATATTGAACTATTTTAGCTCTATTACTTTTTAGTAATTTTCTTGCCTTGGCTTTTGTACAAGGCATTAATGGTTTCTTTTCTATATTTAATACATATACCATGTCTTTATGACCTCCTATATGTTAGAGTAATGTAACCTTAGACAATGTTATAATAGCTTGTATGTGAGAACATACACCTTGGGTTGACTATCCCTACCTCTTGGGATTGTTTACAGAGCCCACATAGAGCTTAGAACTAGGTTAAACATTCTAAGGTATGATAACTAAAATAACGTAGTAATTTAATACTTAGTCTAGTCAATAAGGCTTAATTATTTCAAGACCCTACCCTTTAGGGTAGTAGGTTATTGACACAAATAACAATGACCCTCTTCTTGTAAAATTATATCTAACTCCCACAACCATCTTCCTTTTATAAATCTATTCCCACTTTTACTTCGCTTTGAAATTTTTCATTAAAATAATTCATCTAAAAGTATATAATAATCAACCTTTTGCCAATTTGCT
>CAYRYO010000126.1:0-2185 GCA_964428475.1 uncultured Tissierellaceae bacterium | reverse complement strand
GAAACCTTGTGATGGTGGGAAATGATAAGAGTAAAGCAGGCATCATAAGGCATAAAGAAATACAGATAAATGAAGCTGGAGAAGAGATCCTAACTATTAAGGGATATACACTATCTCACTTCTTAAGTCAAAGAATTACCATTCCACCAATAAATCAAGCTCAAGATACTATAGAAGGAAATGCTGAAATGGTTATGAAGCACTATGTTAAAAGAAATTGCTTAGATATTCCTGGTATGGAGTTTCCAAACTTTATTATCTCACTAAATCAAAATAGGGGAGAAAATATAAAATGGGCCAGTAGATATAAGAACCTAGTTGAAGAACTTGAAAGGATAAGTAGGATTACAGAAATAGGATTTACAATCTATCCAGACTTCAAAACTAAGACCTATATATTTGATGTATATAATGGAAGGAACTTTTCAGCTAGTCAGAATATAAACCCTCCAGTTATATTTTCATCTAAATTTGACAATGTAGAATCCCAGGAATATGTAGATAGTTTAATGGATTATGGGAATTATGCAATTGTGGCTGGTCAAGGTGAAGGAGTAAATAGGGAAATAATAACTATAGGAAGTGATGAAACTGGACTTGATAAACACGTAATATTTGTAGATGCTAGGGATTTAGAAGATAGTATTGACCTATCAGCAAGAGGAAATATGAAGCTTCAAGAACACAAAAAGATTACTTCTTTTACAGCTGAGGTTCTTACCAAAGGACCCTTTGAATATCAGAAGGATTGGGATTTAGGAGATATTGTAACAGTTCAGAATAAAGATTGGAATGTAGAAGTTGATACTAGGATTACAGAAGTTACTGAAATATATGAAGCTGGTGGATTTAGACTGGATGTTTTATTTGGTGAAGGACCACTAACACTTGGAGAAAAAATAAAGAGAGAAATTACAGGCACTTAATAGGTGTCTATTTTTATGTGAAAAGGGAGGATTATATGAAAGATTTAATAGACACCTTACAAATTATATTTACAGCTATTGGTATGTATATAGGCTGGTTTATTGGTGGATTTGATGAACTGCTTTATGCACTAGTAGCTTTTGTAGTTATAGATTATATTACTGGAATAATGGTGGGAATTATAGAAAAGAAGTTATCTAGCAGTGTTGGCTTTAGAGGAATATTTAAGAAGATGCTTATATTCCTATTTGTAGGAGTAGGTCATACCATAGACTTTTATGTTCTTAAAAATGGCAGTGCAGTGAGAACAGCAATAATATTCTTCTACCTATCAAATGAGGGATTAAGCATATTAGAGAATAGCAGCAAGATTGGACTACCCATACCAAATAGCTTAAAAAATATATTTAAGGATTTAAACAAGGAGGATGAAGAGGATGAGTAAACTATGCTTCGACTATGGGCATAGTGGTTCGGATAAAGGAGCATCATATAAGGGAAGGCTTGAAAAGGATGATAATCTAAAACTAGGAATGGCTGTAGCAAAAGAAGTAAAAAGACATGGAGTAAAAGTTGATGAAACTAGAACTGATGATAGAACTATGAGTTTAAGTGCAAGGTCTAGCTTTGAAAGAAAAGGAAACTACGACTACTTTATATCTTTTCATAGAAATGCATTTAAACCTGAAGCAGCAGAGGGGGTAGAAACATTTACCTATACAAGACAAACTGCAAAGGCTAAAAGCCTAGCAAGTAGAATACAAAAAAACTTAGTAGCTGTAGGCTTTCTAGATAGAGGAGTTAAAAAAGCTAACTTTCATGTACTAAGAGAAACTAGATCTCCAGCAGTTTTAATTGAGGTAGGCTTTATAGACAATACCAAAGATAATGAATTGTTCGATAGCAAGTTTGAGAAAATAGTAAAAGCAATAACCACTGCAATACTTGATGAAGTTGGAGTTAAATATGTAGAAAAAAATAAACCTGCTCCACCCAAACCATCAATCAATACTAATGAAACCTACTATAGAGTTATGGCTGGTTCCTATAAAGAAAGAAAAAATGCAGAAGCTCAGATAGAAAAACTGAAAAAAGCAGGATTTGATGCAACTATTATGATATTTAATAAATAGACTTTGAGGGTTAATTCCCTTAAGGTCTTATTTTTTTAACCTTAAATTATTAATAACCTTAGTTAATCTATTAGTTAATTATAAGTGAAGTATAACTTGCTAATAGTGAAATGTAATTGTAATAT
>CAYRYO010000125.1:0-2220 GCA_964428475.1 uncultured Tissierellaceae bacterium | reverse complement strand
TTATGATTATCGGCCAACTTTTGCTCTGTTATTTCTATTTTATTCTCTATCTCTGTTATTTTAGATTCGCACTCCTCTATCTTTCTCTTTTTTCTCTTCTCTTCACGCTCAATCTCTTTTTGCTGCTTATAAGTAATAAGTGGGTCACTCTCTTTAGCAATATTGTTGATTGAGCTCTGCTCTTTTTTTAAATTACTCTTGTTAGAGATATTATCTATAGAACTAGAAGAACTTTCTAACTCATCTAGGCTCTCTATCTGTTTTCTATAGAGAAAGCCCTCTAAACCTCCAAGATGTTCAACTACTGCTCCCTCTTTAAACTCATAAATTTTATCTACAAGCCCATCTAAAAAATCTCTATCATGAGATACTATAAGTAGAGTTCCCTCATAACTCTTAAGTGCCATCTTAAGAATATCTTTAGAGATAATGTCCATATGGTTAGTTGGCTCATCTAGTAGTAACAGGTTACACGGCTCTAAAATTAGCTTTGCCATAGCAAGTCTTGCTCTCTCTCCTCCACTAAGTACACTCACTTTTTTATCTACATCTTCTCCTCTAAAGAGAAAAGCCCCTAGTATATCCCTAATTTTTGTTCTAACATCGCCTACTGCAATATGGTCTAAGGTCTCTAAAACAGTATTGTTTTTATTTAAAAGATCTTCTTGATTTTGAGCATAATAGCCAGATTTGACATTGTGGCCTAAAGCTACTTTCCCCTCTACAGGTGTAAGCTCTTCTCTTACAAGTCTCATAAAGGTTGTTTTTCCCTCTCCGTTTTTCCCTACAAGAGCAATCTTCTCCCCTCTCTCTACGGTAATATCTACATTTGAGAATATCTTTTTGGGGCCAAAGGCCATTGCTAAATTACTTGCTTTTATTACAACTTGTCCAGAGCGTGGCGCAGGTGGAAATTTAAGGTGCAGCGCAGATTTATCGTCTTCTTCTATCTCTATTCTCTCTATCTTATCTAACTGTTTAATTCTAGATTGTACTTGATTTGCTTTAGTAGCTTTATATCTAAACTTCTCTATAAACTCCTCTGTCTTTTCAATCATTTTTTGTTGATTGTCAAAGGCTGCTCTCTGCTGGGCAAATCGCTCTCTTCTTAACTCTTGATATTTTGTAAAAGAGACTTTATAGTCGTGCATTTTACCTAACACAATCTCTACAGTTCTATTGGTAATACTATCTAAGAACCTTCTGTCGTGAGAAATTAAAATTATTGCTCCTTTGAAACTACCTAAATAGATCTCTAACCACCTTATAGATTCAATATCTAAGTGGTTTGTAGGTTCGTCTAACAGAAGTACATCTGGTTTTCTAAGAAGAACCTTGGCTAGCTCTATTCTCATATTCCATCCAACGCTCAGCTCTGCTCTTTTTCTATTTAATTCCTCTGGGCCGAAGCCTAAACCAAAGAGAACCTTTTCTGCCTCGGCCCTTGGATTTGTAGAAGCGTAAATAGAGAGTTTGTCTGTTATCTCATTTAATTTAATTAGTAGTTTATTGTAGCTATCGCTCTGGTAATCTTCTCTTTGAGCTATAGACTCATTTATCTCTTCTAGCTCTTTATCTAAAGTTTTAATGTGGGAAAAAGCCTCTAGAGTCTCCTCTATAACAGTTCTGTTTTTACTATACCCCATCTCTTGGGGCAAGTAGCCAATAGTTAGTTCAGAGGGCTTTTGAATTGTGCCTTCAGAGGGAGTAGAAACACCGGCAATAATTTTTAAAAGAGTTGTTTTGCCAGAGCCATTTCTGCCAACAAGCCCTATTCGTTCATTATGGTTTATATGAAAATTCACCTCATCAAAAAGAACAAAACCACCAAAGGAGACTGAAAGATTATTGATCGATATCACGGCAAATTAGTATACTAAATTCATAAAGTAAATAGAGGGGAGTTCCAACTATAAATAGGGTGAAGGCATCTCCACTTGGGGTAATAACTGCAGCTATAATTATTAATATTGTGAAAGCATGTTTACGGTATTTTTTGAGCATACTCTTGTTAATTATTCCAAGTCTAGAGAGTATTGCTGCCAAGGCGGGCATCTCAAATACAACTCCCATAATTAGAATAAGCCATGTAAACATAGAGATATATGAGTTGAGCGATATTTGATTTACCACCCAATCACTTACTTGGTAAGTACCTAAAAACCTCAAAGTTAAAGGGAATACAAAAAAGTACCCAACAGCAACACCTATAAAAAATAG
>CAYRYO010000124.1:0-2300 GCA_964428475.1 uncultured Tissierellaceae bacterium | reverse complement strand
GAATTGTCCTAGGAGGTATAAATATGAAATATAGAGAAGAAAAATTAATTATAACAGTTGCACTTACAGGAAATGTACCTACAAAAGAGATGAACCCTAATACTCCAGAAACTGTAGATGAAATAGTTGAAGATATAATTAGATGTAGAGAAGCGGGTGCATCTGTAGCTCATATTCATGTTAGGGATGAAAATGGGCAACCAACTAGTGATAGAGAATTATACAAAGAAATACTAGATAAATTGGAAGAAAAACAATGTGATATAGTGACTCAATTATCTACCGGAGCTAGGGGTGGAGAAAATACTATTGAATGGCGTGGTCAGATGTTAGATTTAAATGCGGAAATGGCTAGCTTGTCAACTGGTTCTTCTAATTTCATATCTAAAGTAAATGCTAATTCATTTGAATTAATTGAGGCATTGGCAAACAAGATGTATGCAAACAATATAAAACCAGAAATAGAAGCTTTTGATTTAGGAATGATAGATAATGCAAAATATCTATTGAAAAAAGGGGTACTTAAGGCTCCATTACAATTTAATTTTGTAATGAATGTAAGAGGATCGGTATCAGGAACACCTAAAAACCTTCTTCATATGGTAGAATCGCTTCCGCAAGGATCTACTTTTACTGTTTCAGGAATAGGACCTAGTCAATTGACTATGCTTACTATGTCAATTTTATTAGGAGGACATACTAGAACAGGTTTAGAAGATACTATTTTATATGATAAAGGAGTTTTGGCAAGCAATGAAATGTTAGTTAATAGGATAGTGAGAATAGCAAATGAATTGGGAAGAGAAATAGCTAGCCCAAATGATGCAAGAAAGATATTGGGTATGTTATAATTATTATAGGCTGCAATTGCAGCCTATAATATTATGTAAAGGTGGTATTAGATATGAGAAAGGTAATAGACTATGGAGAAGACACAGTATATTTTGTATCGTATTCCAAATTACCTCAAGAAATTTCAGCTACATATGTGCATAAAGTCGTAGGGGTTGGATTCCTGATTAATACTAAAACTGGAGTAATAGAGGATGTTATGATAACTTTGATTAGTGACTTATGCAAGGAGTTCTTAGCCTTCTTGATTATAGGACATAATATAGAAAGGGATGGGATAGATGGAATAGTAGATAAGGTCGAAAAGAGATTTTTTGGAGGATCACAAAAAGCTGTTATAGTAGGGATAAAAGGTGTGTATTCTAGATATTTACGATGGAAAAATGAAAAATAGAAATAGTGATAATATTTATATTTAGGAAGGATAAATATTCAGAAAGATAAAGGTTTTGCAATTTTACATTCATTTCCGGAATTAATTGAAATATATCTTGCATTATAGGTGGGTTTATTACTATAATAGAGGTGAATAAACTTTTATTACAATAATAAAATAACGAGGAGGACTTTCGATGTATGATGATAATACAATAAATGAGATTAAGACATCATCAGAAAAATGGGAAGAAACAGTAGATAAGGTGGTAAAAAAATTTCCTGAGAGAAAAGAAGAATTTACTACAGCTTCTAATACAAAAGTAGAAAGATTATATACTCCATTAGACAATCACGATATGGAGTACAATGAAAAGTTGGGTTTCCCGGGAGAATATCCATTTACTAGAGGCGTTCAACCTACTATGTATAGAGGTAGACTATGGACTATGAGACAATATGCTGGATTTGCTTCTGCAGAAGAATCAAATGAAAGATACAAGTACTTATTAGACCAGGGTCAAACAGGACTGAGTGTAGCGTTTGATTTACCTACACAAATAGGCTATGATTCTGATGATGCATTATCACAAGGAGAGGTAGGAAAAGTTGGAGTAGCCATAGATTCGCTTAGAGATATGGAAACTTTATTTGATGGAATTCCACTTGATAAAGTCAGTACTTCTATGACCATAAATGCTCCAGCAAGTGTTTTATTATCAATGTACATTGCAGTTGCAGAAAAACAAGGAGTGTCACCTGATAAGCTCAGAGGAACAATTCAAAATGATATATTAAAAGAATATATAGCTAGAGGTACTTATATTTTTCCACCAGAGCCTTCAATGAGGCTCATTACCAATATATTTGAGTACTGTTCAAAAGAAGTTCCTGGATGGAATACCATAAGTATAAGCGGATATCATATAAGAGAAGCAGGTTCAACTGCAGCACAGGAAGTAGCATTTACACTAGCGGATGGAATAGCTTATGTTGAAGCAGCTATAGAAGCAGGTCTTGATGTGGATGATTTTGCACCTAGACTTTCATTTTTCTTTAATGCACACAATGAT
>CAYRYO010000123.1:0-2386 GCA_964428475.1 uncultured Tissierellaceae bacterium | reverse complement strand
AACTTTTTAAGTGCAGCCTTTGCTTCTGTTTTCATCTGATTCATATCTAGTTTTTCTAGTTTTGGACCTAATAGCTTGCTAAGGAATGTGGGTTTAGTGTTTTCTCTATTTAATTTAATATTTTCTGTAATAGTAAATCCTGGTATAAGCATAAACTCTTGATGTACCATTCCAATACCTAAATCCATTGCTTCCATAGGGGTTTTTGGGAGATATTTTTCTCCATTCAAAGTCATTGCACCTTCAAATCCTCCAGTGGAATGGATAACTGGCATTCCAAATAATATATTCATAAGAGTTGATTTTCCAGCACCATTTTCCCCTACAAGTCCATGTATTTCTCCCTTTTTGATAGTAAGGGAGATATCTTTAAGTACTTGATTATCTCCATAAAACTTGGAAATGTTATCAATTTGAAATAAACTCATTTTGTTCCTCCTTATCTAAACAGAAGGGAGTCGAATTTACGACCCCTTCTATTTAAAGATATTTAATTTTTGTTATTAAATTAGAATATTTGAGATCCTAATACAAATAATATAAAGTTTTCATGTCCTTCATATTTTTCGAACTTAACTTCATTTTCTGTGTCATTTGTTACATCTTTCATATATCCTAACATTGCATCTACATCTAGTCTTTCTATATTTCCTTCTATAAAGTCTCTAGAGTATTCTACTCCTGCTTCAATAATAGCTACGTTAGCTGGTTTTGTCCAAGTACCAAATCTTCCAGTACCGTCTTTTTCAGCTATTTTTTCACTTATTTGTGCAGATAAGAAATCTAAATCTCCAGCTTTATCTGCAGGGATTTCAATTCCTAAAGCACCTGGATAAGCATGGTATGGAGATGGACAGCACTGCTCAGGGAATATAGCACCGTACTCAAGTGATTGCTTGATGATTGGCTCCATCATAGAGCAGTTTGTACTGAAGAATGCTGTATTTTTTCCATAAGTTTCTACTTGTCTTGGAACATCTTCAAGTATAAATTGTTGTGCACCTGAAACACCAGCATCTGATGTTGGGTCTGGAGCATCTACTTCAACAAAAGTTAATCCATTTTCTTCAGCTTGTTCTTTAAGCACGTCTCTTCTAGCTGCAAGTAACTCATAGCTCATATGTCTTGGGAATGAGTAGTGTACAAAAGTTTCTGCACCCATATCTTTTGCAGTTTTTATAATGTCTGTACCACGTTGGATTTGATTAAGCTCAAGAGCGATATCTGCTCTCTCAGCTATAAGATCTGGATCTTCGTGAGGCACTCCAACTACAAATAACATGTCTTCTCTTGATTCTCTTACCTTGTCTATAGCAGCTGCAGTACCAGGTACCGCTTGTACGATAACTATAGATTTTACTGCTGGATCTGCAGCAAGACTTGCTATTTGAGATATAGTTGTCTCTTGTTCCTGAGCAAATTTATCAGGATAAGTAACATGTTCAATCATATCTCCGTACTTTTCAATCATTTTTTCCGCTGCACGGAATTCTTCTTCACCTTGTGATACTGTTCCAGTTACAATACCTACTTTGTAATCTTCAGCTACAGGACTAGTGTCTTCACTAGTGTCTTCACTAACATCTTCACTAGTAGTATCACCAGTATCTTCAGCGTCATTTGATGCAGGAGTATTGCTACAACCTACACTCGTAAGTACGAGTACTCCTACTAATAAGAAAATTAATATCTTCTTCATAATTCTCCCCCTTAAATTTTATTATATATTTACCTCCTAATGGAGTTAAATAACAGATTAATGTGATAAAGTTAAAGATAATCAGATACATATTAATTAACATGTATTAGTATAGTATATATACCAATTATTTAAAATATGAAAAAATTAAGCTTTCTTTAAAGTAATTATATGAAATAGTATGACAATTGTCAATATCAAAAAAAATAAAACGAATTTAAAAGAGTAAATTACTAATTATTGATATATAATAATAAGATAAATATTAATATCCATAGAATTTGATATTATACCATTATAAAATATTAGGAGTGAAGAAATGCTAAAATTCAAAGAGTACAAATATGAAAGACCTGATTTAGAAGAGATTAGCAATAAATTTGAAAATCTTTTAAATCAATTTAAAAAGGCAAAAACTGTCAAAGAACAAAGTGAAGTTTTAAAAAAGATAAATAATATAAGAAATAATATAGAAACCATGTCAGCACTTGTACACATAAGGCACTCTATAAATACTGAAGATGAATTTTACCAAGCAGAAAACAATTTTATAGATGAAAATGAGCCCAAATTTAATAAACTAGTATTTAAGTTTTATAAGGAATTAGTAAATTCTAGATTTCGAAAAGAACTTGAAGAGATATTAGGCAAGCAAGTATTTAATTTGGCAGAACTTCAAATACAAAC
>CAYRYO010000122.1:0-2409 GCA_964428475.1 uncultured Tissierellaceae bacterium | reverse complement strand
TGAGTTCCGTGACCATTGTCATCATATGGCTTGTCTTTTCCATTTACTAAATCTACAAATTCAACTATTCTATTAGTTGGTCGAGTTAAATCGTGATGAGCTACTACTCCAGTGTCTATTACTGCTATTGTGATACCTTCTCCTTCATATCCTCTCTTATGAGGGAAGTCGGTTTCTATAGTAGGCGTAGCAATATCGAGTAGAGCGTATACTTTTGAATCAAAAGATATATACTCTATATCAGAACTTGCTACTAGCTTATATATTGTCTCAGTATTCATATTTCCCGCATATCCGTTTATTAATGGAAGTTCAAGTTTTAGTTTAGTAGATAGGGATTTTATATCATCACTAGATACTGAAGAGCTTTCATTAAGTTGTATGATTACGGGAACTTCTTCTCTTGTCTGTGACATTATTTTTGAGCTAAGTATAGAACAAAGTTTAGTATGGATCATTTTTTTCACATTAATCACCTCTTTTACCAGTATATGAATGAGGTGATTAAATGTTGCAAGTACAAGATAAACTTTAAGTAAAAAAACAACCCTACTTTTGGGCTGTTTTTAAGTTCTATATTTCATTGTTATTTTCAAATACCACTTTAAATAATTCACCAAATACCAAAGGTATAAATGCAAATTGAAGAACTATCTTCCAATCTGTAAAACCCAATGGGAAGGTGTAGAATGTATCTTGTAAAAATGGAATATAAAGCACTAAAAGCATAAGTGAAAATGATGCAAGTGTTGCCCAGACCATAGTTTTATTAGTGAAAAATCCAATTTTAAACAAGGTGTATCTCTGACTTCTACTTGAATATGCACGCAATAGTTCTGCTATTATAAGTGTAGCAAATGTTATTGTTCTTGCCTTTTCAATATCTTGTGGATAGTGTACTAGTCCCCATCTATAAGCTAGAAGCGAAGCACCACCTACTGCTATACTTTGGAACATTATTCCCATCATCATTCTCTTATCTAGTATTGGTTTTTTAGGATCTCTTGGATTTATATCCATTATATCTGGATCACCTTCTTCAACTCCAAGTGCTAGTGCTGGAAAACTGTCTGTTACTAGGTTTAGCCATAGAAGTTGTATAGGAAGCAATGGCACTGGTAGATTCATCAATATACTTCCAAATACCAAGAATATCTCGCCTATATTACAGGATAATAGGAAGGATACAAATTTCTTTATATTGCTATATATTATTCTTCCCTCTTCTACAGCTGCAACAATACTTGAAAAGTTGTCATCTGTAAGTATCAAATCAGCGGTATTTTTTGCTACATCTGTACCTGTAATACCCATTGAAACACCTATATCTGAACGCTTAAGGGCAAGAGCATCATTTACACCGTCTCCAGTCATAGCAGTGACTTCTCCATTTGCACGTAATGCAGTCACTATTCTTACTTTGTGTTCGGGGCTTACTCTTGCATATACTTTTACATTTTTTACAACTTCCTGTAACTCCAAATCACTATATTTATCTAATTCTTCGCCCATCATAGCCTGTTCAATCGACTCTGCCATATCTAATTGCTTTGCTATTGCAAATGCAGTTTCCTTGTAATCTCCTGTAATCATCACAGTCTTTATGCCGGCGTGTTTACATTTTCTAATTGCCTCTTTTGCTTCAACTCTAGCAGGGTCTATCATGCCTACAAGTCCAACAAAGGTCATATTGACTTCATTATTCTCAGGAGATATATCACTTGGAAGATCATTATATTCCTTATATGCGAATGCCAATACCCTAAGAGCAGCACTTGAAAACCTGCTATTTACTTCTAGCACTCTGTCCTTTATTGTGCTATCGAATTCTACTATTTTGTCATTGGTGCTTATTCTAGAGCATCTATCTATGATGATATCAGGTGCTCCTTTTGTAAAGCTTACCACTTTTCCAGGAAGATAGTTTTCGTGGAATGTAGTCATCATCTTTCTATCTGAATCGAAAGGAATTTCTTGAATTCTTGGATATTCTTTATTTATTTCTTTTTTATATATATTAGCTTTACCAGCAAGTGTTACCAATGCACCTTCTGTCGGGTCTCCTATTATCTTGTATGCACCTTCTACTTTGTCAAGCTCGGAGTCATTTGCAAGAACAGCTATTGATAGAAGTGTTTCAGCATCGCCTATCTTTGAAATCTCAAATTTTTCACCATCAAGTAAAAAGTCTCCACTAGGTTCATAGCCTCCACCTGTTACATCTAATATTACATTACTTGCAAATACCTTTGTCACAGTCATTTCGTTTTGAGTTAGAGTACCAGTTTTATCTGAACATATAATTGTGGTAGATCCTAATGTCTCAACAGCAAGTAGCTTTTTAACGATAGCATGTCTCTTTACCATTTTATTCATTCCAAGTGCAAGCACTATAGTTACAATAGCTGG
>CAYRYO010000121.1:0-2586 GCA_964428475.1 uncultured Tissierellaceae bacterium | reverse complement strand
TATAAATATGAATTATTAAAATCTAATTTAAGGAGTGAGTTAGTGAAAAAAACAAGTGAATTATCTGAACACAAGTTTAAAAAAGGAAAATTTGTCACTCCTTTTAATCAACATCTTAAGGAGCTCATAAAAGAAAATTCATGGTATTACGGACGTATGCCTGAATATTTGTGGTTAGGGCTCATTATCCAAGATGGTGAAAGGAGCGAGCAATTATTTAAATGCAAGGCAATAATTGATTTCCTTAAAGATATAGATAAAGGTTCTGAAATATACTTACCCAAACTGTCTTTAATCCTTAAATTACCCAAGGAAAAGCAAGAATCTCTTTTTGATTACTTAGGACAGTTGGGTGTGCTAGATTCATTAAAGCCCTTATCAGTATTAGTGCCTGTTGGATATGAGGATTTTCTTGCATATTTAAAGGGCTATAAGTTATCAATAAAAGATCGTATTGATGCTCTAAATAATATTATTCAAAAGTTGTCAAATCACCAAAGTTATCTATCTACTGATATAAGGTATTTGATTATATACAATTTCAGTCTTTCAAATAAATTAGTTGTATCTAGCTATATAGATTTTAATTTTTATACAGAATATCCACGAACGTCTCATGAAGATGAGAAAATGAGAATGTTTAGGCCACAAATTCGTGCAATGGAAATAGGTTTATCTGACATTGATTTAAATGAAACATTAGATTTTGAATATATAGTGTATTTTTGGAAGAGTATAGGTTTATTAACAGATTGCGAGGTTTTTTACTTGGATTTAAATAGTGAAGGAAAAATAGAATTAGGTAAATTTAAAGAGTCAATTTATGACATATTGGAATATTACACAAGATTATTTCAAGAAACGAGACCACTAGATAATAAGATGCAAGTACTATTAGGAATTCTTACTTATTCTTATAAGAGAATAATAGAACTAGTAGATCATAACTTAGAGTGTACTATTTCTGGTAGGACAATTATCAGGTCTCTTATTGAGAACTACATGATGACCAAGTACCTTTTACAAGAAGAAAAAAATCATGAAGATATATGGACAGACTATCAGTATTATGGACTTGGTCAATACAAACTCATATATAAACGATATGAGGAAAACCAGCCAGATATTAATGATAGCCATGTTCCTTATGAATATATTAATGTGTTAGTATCGGAATTTAAGTATGATGAATTTATAGATATGGATACAAAATACTTTGGAGAAGGTAATATAAGGCAAAAATTTGATCAGATAGGTGAAGGTGATTTATACAGATATTACTATGATTATGACTCTGCTTATGAGCATGGTTTATGGGGAGCTATAAGGGAAAGTTCAATTCTTAAATGTAATGCTCCAGGCCATCAATATCATGGAGTTCCTGATATTGATAACAAACAAAAACTAAACAGTGTCGCAGGTGATTGTGTCATGGTAATTAGGAAACATATAGATGTTTTAAATCAAGTGTACCCCATCCCTAAATCATTAAAGGGGGGAGTATATGAACAATAATTTATTAAAAGAAGAACTAAATCTGATTCAAGAAGAATATCTAGGCTTTTTAAAACAATTAAGTAAAATAGAAGATGAAGATATACCTCTGCATCTTGTGGATGCTATTAACATTTTCTGGTTTGAAAAAAGAAATATTATTAAATTAATTTGTGACTATTATTTTGTTGATGAAGATACATATTGCATTACAGGAGCAGTTCATTTTGATATATCTGAAAAAGACGAGTATGGTTTTTTTATGTTAGGTGAATACCATATTTTTGATGATCCACTTCCTAATTATTTAATGACAGTATCAAAAGTTTCAGATCAGGTATTTTTGAATAGCTTACGTTCAATTATTGCTGAAACAGTTAAACATAATATAAAATTAATTGAAGAGTTTCAAGGAAAGTTATATATATTACCACTAAGATATTTATCTCAGATATTTAATCAAGACGACAATGAGCTAAGTAAATTAGCTGATCATCTTACACTTCAATTCTTTTCAGATATTAAAGATGTGAAAACCTATAAAGAGAATATTTCAACAATAGATAACGTTATTGAGCACTTAGAGTCAAATAACTCATCAAGAATTTTATTATTTGAAGGCGATCATCCTTCGGTCGATTGGAAGACCAGATTTGATACATTTTTAGAATACTATAATGAGTTTGACTCCTCCAATTATAGTGAAGGTGAGATATTCTATATGACTTTATATGGCTATATAAGACAGGCTTTAGCAATAATAGCAATGGAAAAAACATTTAATGTGATACCTTTAATAAGATCTTATATCCCATTACATTATTATACGATGCTAACAATAATATTTGAATCAAATGTAATTGAAGATGTTGAGTTATATAAATATAACTATAGAAAGTCTCAACTAGCATATCTTGTTTACATTGAATATGGGAAAAGAAATTTTGATCATTCCTTCAGTGTACTAAGAGAAAAAGCTGAAAGTATTAACTTTGGAAGTAGGTTATTCGAAGAAATAGAAGTAGAGAGTAACTCAGGGAAAATAAGTGAAATTATTATAGTAATTAATAACTTATTAAAAGAATTGGAAAG
>CAYRYO010000120.1:0-2599 GCA_964428475.1 uncultured Tissierellaceae bacterium | reverse complement strand
CTCTTTGAGCTTGTAAGCTGTCTACTGCCATTGATGATAACATGGATTTAATGAAATCATCTGGAGTTCCTTGGGATACACCACCGTCTTCACCAAAGAATTTTTTGTTATCTCTTTGTTCAATTAGCGCTAAGATATTTTCAGCATCTTCTGCAGATCCTTCCAGATTTCCTGCCGCTGCTATCATACTTATATCCTTCATAATAGCATCTGATACAGTTATTGTTGCTGCTGCATTGTTTGTATCAAAAGTAAAAAATTCTTCTCCTGCCTTTTTATCTGCCGTGAAACCTAATTTATGTTGATCATTAAATTTCTCTGCATAACCACTAGCAAAAGCATTCAACTTTTCCTCAAAATAAGGTATTCCCCTATAGGTGTTCCCCTCACCATTTTCTGTTAATATATCTATTAATCCTTTAAGTTCTCCTGATTTCAACTTAACCTCTCCACCATTTTCCCAGGTTAGTTTGAAATTTCCTGTCCCTTTACCTGTAACTTCATCTTTAACTTCATTAAAGGACATCTTATTTGAGTGTAAATGGTCTACTATAGTTATTCCACCAAGAGATACATTGTATTTTCCTTCTGGGCTTTCATTCACTCTTACATTTACAATTTCTGATAAATCATCTACTAAAAGCTCTCTTCTATCTCTTAAATCATTTGCAGCTTTACCGCTTACTTCTGCCAAGTAGATTTGTCGATTTAGTCCTGATATTTGAGAAGTTAGTGAATTCACATAGTCTACCTTGATTTCTATATCGTATTCTGTATCTTTTTTCATGTTTTCTAATCTTTGAGCTGTTTCATTAAGATGTCTTGTAAAAGCTAGAGCATTTTCACGAACTGGTTCTCTAAAGGCAACGTCTGATGGGTTTGTGCTCAGGTATTCTAAACTTGTGTAAAAATCATCCATATATTGTCTAAAACTATTGTTACTTGGCTCTCCCATTAGCTTTTCAATTTCTGTTAAAGTAGCTTTTTTTATATTCCATTCTCCTGCTGGAGCAGATTCATTCCAATATTTAAAATCTACAAAGGAATCTCTTACCCTTTGAATATCATAAATTTCTGTACCAGAACCTTGAAAACCTATTCCTGGTAGTTCAAATGGCTTAGTAGCTTGTTGTAGTGCTTGTTGTCTTGAATAACCCTTTGTGTTGGCATTGTCTATATTATGATTTGTAGTATAAAGGGATCTTTGTGATGCCAAAAGCCCTCTTACTGCCGTATTAAAACCGTACATCATAGTTTACTACCTCCCCACTATTCCTAGTCTATTTACTATTGTGTCTATCATTTCATCTATTGTGTTGATTACTCTTGAATTTGCTGAGTAGGCATGTTGGAATTTTATCATGTCTGACATTTCCTCATCTAAGGATACTGCAGATAGTCCTGTTCTTTTTTCATCTATGGACATTATTAAAAATCCTTGGTTTTCTGCATTAGACCTTGATGCTTCCCTTTCTAAGGCTAGGGATGTTACTAGGTCATTGTAAAAACCATCTATAGTTAATTTTTTAGTCTCATCACCAAACTTTTTTATTTTCAATGTATTCCTAATCTCTGAAATTTCCTTTGCAATTTCACTATCACCAATTTCTCCTGATCCAGATGCTGCTATTAGGTTTAAGTCTGATAGGTCAGCATTTACTCTGATATTTGCTGCTGCATTTTTATACTTACCATCAGCACCTGCTTCTACTCCTACGAAGAATTCTCTGCCACCTGGTGCCGTTTCTCCTAAACCATGTCCCTTTTTATGGGCAGTATTTATAGCCTCAGCCATCTTTCCTACCAACATATCCAATCTTTCCTGATATTCCACAACTGACTTATCTCTTACTTCAATGGTTCCTGCAATTTCGCCTTTTTGGCCTAAATCAATTTGTTCACTAGAATTCTCCCAATATATATATCCAAAACCTCTTTCATCATTTTGAATATCAATTTTACTGACAAAGTTTCCATTAACCAGGTCCTGTCCCTGTAAGGAAACTATTGATTCACCATAGGCATTTTCATAAACTTCAACTGGAACTAATTCTGTTAACCTATCTATCATTGCATTTCTTTCGTCTCTAATATCGTTGGCTCTCATTTTATTTAGGTCACCTTCTACTAGTTTCACCGTCTTGTTTAAGTGTGCAATTCCCTCTAGTAGACTGTTTACTTCTCCAACCTTAGATACAATTTCCTTGTTTAAGTTTCTTTGTATATCATTTAATTGACCTGATATATGGTTTACTGTTTCTGTAAAAGCTACTGCAGACTCATGAACTATCCCTCTAATAGTTAAGCTTTCTGGCTCCTTTGCCAGTTCATCCCAACTATTCCAAAAATCTTTCATTATATTTTGTAGTCCACTATTTGTTATTTCATTAAATACAGCTTCTACATCTTCTAGGGTTTCTGATTTTGCATAAAAGTATCCAAAGCTTGGAAGTTCTCTTCTAACTTGTTTATCTAAAAATTCATCTCTAATTTGCCTAACTTGTATTACTTTTACTCCTGTACCAATTTCTATTCCTTCTTGTCCTGGAGAATTGATTATTGGTTGGTCAGTGACCGAATTGCAGATAAAGTTATAAAA
>CAYRYO010000119.1:0-2698 GCA_964428475.1 uncultured Tissierellaceae bacterium | reverse complement strand
TTGAAGAACTTTATTTTCTTTTTACAACACTTGCGATCCCCATCATATCTCTCTTCTGTTTTCCATAGCCTTGCTGATGGTCACTTCATCGAAATATTCTAAATCTCCTCCTACTGGGATGCCGTGGGCTATTCTTGTTACTTTTATACCTAATGGTTTGATCAGTCTTGAAAGATAGAGTCCTGTAGCTTCACCTTCTACTGTAGGATTTGTCGCTACTATTATTTCCTTGACTTCATCGCTAGATAGTCTATTAAGTAATTCCTTTATTTTTACATCATCTGGTCCAATATTGTCCATTGGGGAAATTAATCCGTGCAATATATGATATTGACCTTTGTACTCTCTTGATCTTTCCATCGCTATTATATCCTTTGCATTTTCTAGGACACATATGATAGATTTATCTCTTTTTTCATTTTGGCATATATGACATGGATCCATCTCTGTTAAGTTTTGGCATATACTACAAAACTTAATTTTCTCTTTTGATTCTAAAATTGAACTAGATAATCTTTCTGCTTCTAATTTATCCATCTCCAATATATAAAAGGCAAGCCTGCCAGCTGTCTTTCTTCCTATACCTGGTAATTTTGAGAGTTGCTCTATTAAGTTTGCTATAGGTGCTGCATATTGCTGCATTTAATCACTCCTATTAGGATAGTCCCGGAATATTTATTCCTCCAGTGACCTTCTTCATCTCATTTTCCATCATTTCTTCAGCACTTGAAATTGCTGCATTTACTGCTGCCATCACAAGATCTTCTAGCATTTCTACATCTTCTGGATCGACTACACTTTCATCTATTTTGATTTCTAATACTTGCTTTTTGCCATTTACCTTACAATTCACTGCTCCTCCGCCTGATGATGCTTCTACTTCTGTAGCTTCGAGTTGAGCTTGCATTTCCTCCATTTGTTTTTGCATTTTTTGCATTTGTTTCATCATGCCACCCATATTTCCACCCATTCCTGGGAATCCTTTTTTCGCCATTTTACATTCTCCTTTATTATTTTATTTCTACTATATCTTCTCCAAAAAAGTCTATTACTCTTTTTATTGCCTTTTCATTGTTTTTTTTTTCATCATTTAAGTTTGTATTTCTATCACTTTCCATTATAAAGTTTATAATTACATTACCTTGAAAATATTTGGAAAGAATTTTTTGTATAAACTCCTTATTCTGAGGGCTATTCACCGCTTCTTTATGAAATCCATAGGGTTCTCTATATCCTATTGTAATCAAGCCATTTTGATAGTCTAATGGCTTGCCTTCAATTAAAAGAGCATATATGTTCATCTTTTCTTTTTTAATGATTTGAAGTATATCTTTCCATTTATCTTTTATAGTAGATATATCTATATTTGCATTGTCTTGATGTGTTTGTTCTGTGTCTTCACTAAGATCATCTTTTGTTTTTTGTCTTTCAATTTTTGTATCTTGTTTTCTTGCTTTATATGTTGATGTCTCTTCTCTTTTATTTTTTATAGCTTCTTGAACTATGCTTTTAGACTCATCTTTTATACCCATCTCAAGTCTTTTTATTCTATCTTCTAGTGAAAGTTCTTCTTCTAATTTTACCATTTGTATAATTGCCATTTCAAGTATTATCCTAGATTGAGTTGACCATTTAGCCTTTTCATCAGAAATTGTGAGTAAATCTAGTGATTTTAATATAAAATCCAATTGAGTTTCTTTTGCTTGTTTTATATAAATATCAAGAGTTTCTTGATCCGTCTCTATCAACTCATTTGGATTTTTAGTTGTCTTCACTATCATGAGATTTCTAAAATGATAGATAATGTCCTTTATAAACTGATGTATATCTTTACCTTCTTGTATTATATCATCTATCTCTTTTAAACTCGTCTTTAAATCTCTTTTTATAATATTATCTGCCAGGTTTAGTATTTTATCATTGTTGGTAATTCCCAGTATACTTATTGCATCTTCATATGTGACCTTATCTTTGCTAAGAGATATACATTGATCAAATAAACTCAGTGCATCTCTCATTGCTCCATCTGAATTTCTAGCTATTAGATTTAATACCTTTTCATCTATTTGTAAATTTAAGTCTTCTCCAATACCCTTCATTCTATCGGTCATATCCTTGGTAGAAACTCTTTTAAAATCAAATCTCTGACATCTAGAAAGTATTGTCTGTAGAAGTCTTTCAGGTTCTGTGGTAGCTAATATAAATATCAAATGTTTAGGCGGCTCTTCTAATGTCTTAAGAAGTGCATTAAAGGCCTGGGGTGTCAACATATGGACCTCATCTATTATATACACTTTGTATTTTGCACGTGATGGTGGATATATTACCTTTTCCCTTAAATCCCTTATATCTTCTATTCCCCTATTGCTAGCTGCATCCATTTCAATTACATCCATGATGCTGCCATCCATAATCCCTCTACAAATTTCACATTGATTGCACGGGTTTCCATTTTTTAAATCTATGCAATTTACAGCTCTTGATAGTATTTTGGCAGTAGAAGTTTTCCCAGTACCACGAGTACCAGAAAAGAGATAGGCATGACCTATATTTTCCTTTTCAATTTGATTTTTCAATGTTGTAGTTATATGCTTTTGACCCAAAAGCTCATCAAATGTCTTTGGTCTATATTGTCTATATAGTGCTTGATACATCATATCACCCACAATCTGTTTATATATTATATTATATCAGATTA
>CAYRYO010000118.1:0-2731 GCA_964428475.1 uncultured Tissierellaceae bacterium | reverse complement strand
CTGTAACCTGTGGTGCTCCATCTGAATTAGAGGCAAAACGTCCAAGAAGAATTGGATCTCCACCAAAGGAACCATGGCCATTCACAGCTAAAGTAAAGTTTCCTTCACCTATAAGAGTCTTAACAGTATTGTCATCAAAGGTTTTCACTTCAAGTGCTATTCCTATTTCCTTTAAGTAGTTCACTATAAGCTCAGCATATTGAACATCCTTTTCCCCAAATATTGCCTCATATTTCATTTCTTTTCCCTTAAATTCCATTATTCCATCATTGTTAGAATCAACTGCCCCTGCTTCTATAAGTAGTGACTTTGCCTTTTCTACATCATAAGGATATTCCTTAATATTAGGATTGTACCATGGTGTATCAGGTTGGATATGCCCTGCACTACCAGCTATGGCTGCTCCATCTTTAATCTTCTCAACTATTTCATCTAAGTTCATGGCATGATAGATTGCTTGTCTTATTTCCTTTGAGTTAAAAGCAGGTTCATTAAAATTAAAATACAATCTGCTTACCCAAAGACCTGGGCCTTCTAATACTTCATACTTATTATCACTCTTAAAGCTAGTAGCTTGTTTATATCCCATAGTTGCAGAAACATCCAAATCTCCAGCAACAAAAGCTTCTCTCGCATCATCATAATTGCTTACTATGAGCTTATCAGCAAGAACATTTCCATAAAAGTAGTTTTCATTTTTAGTAAACACATATACTCCAGCAGCACTATCATAGGATTCTAATTTAAATGGCCCTGTAGCTATGACTGATTCTGGAGTTGTAAATGTTTCTGGCTCTGTTACATCCCTCCAGATATGTTCAGGAAGTATTGGTAGACAGCCCACAACATCACTTATAAATGGAACATAAATATCTGAAAGCTCAATCTCTACTGTATAATCATCAATAATTCTTGTTTCTTTTACCATCTTTGTAGAAGCATAATGATAAGGATGATCTTTAGTATAGTCAAAGGTGAACTTAACATCCTCAGCATTGAATTCCTCACCATCAGTAAATTTAACTCCCTTTTTTAAATAGAAAGTATAAGTTTTATTATCTTCAGAAACCTCATATTTTTCTGCAAGATATGGAACTTCTCCTCTACTATCCTTCCATACAAGTGTATCGAAAATAAGTTGAAGAGCAACATACCCCTGTCCTTTTTTGGACACTGTATAAACAGATGGATAACCTACATCACTTAAATCCATTCTAATTACTCTTTCTCCTTCCTCTGACCTAGAAGTAGTATCTTCTTCAGTTACAGATGTATCATCTTCAACAACCGTGTTCTCTACAGGTGTTTTTGATCCGCATCCCACTAATCCTACAATCATTATTAGAGACATGGATAGTACAAAAAATTTCTTTAATAAACTTTTTTTCATTTTACAGTCCTCCTGTTTTAAATTAATCATTAATTTTTACATTCCTTGGTTTTATGTACCCTACAAGTATATTGTATACAGTAGATATATTCAACAAAAACCACTATTGAACATATCTATAAGCAATTGCACCTATATAGAAATGTCTAATACCTATATAAATACTCATCTTTGCGTGCTATAATTCTCTTGATGTGTCATAAATTATTAGAAAAGAGAGGTATATTGTTAAATGTTAATTGAAAGGGTTTTTGATACTGCAAAAAATGATTTGGAAGGTCTCTATATTAAGGATGTTATCATAGGAATATCTTTTGTAGGTGTTCAGCTGTCAAATAATAATGTTGCTTTTATATATTTAATGAGAGAAAAACTGCCTTCAGGATGCTCCATATTCTCATATGGTGAAGAAATGATAGGTATGAAAGCAATTGATTGTGCTAAATGGGCTATTACAGGAGCGGAGGATTTGCAAAGAGGTCTGGGCTGTGCTGTGATAAATGCAGCAAATAAATACATACGTACTACTAACACTAGTGGAGATATGGATACATTATATGATGGAGTAACATCTCAGGATACTGTAGGTGTAATCGGTCATATGCCTCCCCTAGTTAAAGAGCTGTCATCAAGGGTAAAAAGATATATTTCCTTTGACAGAGCAATAGAAGTTCAAGGAAGTGTTGAAGGCGCCTCAGTATATCCAGTTTCAATGCAGGCTGAGTTATTGCCTCAATGCGATGTAGTTATAATATCTGGAACAACTATGATTAATCATACAACTGATGAAATACTTAAGATGTGTACCAATGCTCGTGAAATAGCTCTTGTAGGCTTCTCAGTCCCATTTTATCCTGAAGCTTATAAATCTAGTGGTATAACAGCAATAAGTGGAATCGAGTTTAGAAATGACTGCAAAGAAACACTATTCAAAAAAATGTCTAGGGGCTGTGGAAGATTAACTATGCACGAATATGGAAATGGTCATTTCTCTAGAATTATAGAGTAATAATTAAAGGGAGATACCATATCATATGACCCAGGGAAAGGTATCTCCTCTTTCTTTTACCAGATTTATTCTAAAAGGCATCTTACTTAATACAATGAAGATTTACGAATATTGTCCAAATAATTATATAATACATGTAAATCTATTGGTGCATGATTAACTGAATCTCTAATACCAAGTCCTGGATCCTTTCCATTTTCGAGCCTCTATCTATTTTGATTTCCAAGGTCTTTTTTTATCTAGCCATCCATTTTCTTTCCAATGATTTTTATCTACCATATTCCAATCGTTTGATTTTTGCATCATTCTCATTATATTGAATATAAATTTCA
>CAYRYO010000117.1:0-2763 GCA_964428475.1 uncultured Tissierellaceae bacterium | reverse complement strand
TCAAAGCCTTAAAGCCATTTTGACTTTGTGTTTTAGTCTTGCCTGCTGAAGAATCGTATAGCCAATAGATTGGTGTTTTCTTATACATTTTAACGTGATCTTTATAGAAATCATTTACAAAATAATTTCTTATCTTTTCCCTAGAAGTTGCTTTTCCTTTAAGTGAATCTCCTATAAATTTCAAATTGGCTTCTAAATTTTCTTCTCCAAAACTTATCTTAACAAATTCTACAAATCTATTAGTTAAATCATCTTCAAAGTATTCTTTATCTGTAATCAATACTATATTGTCTTCTACTGGTTTTATTTTATCATATCTATTTATATCAAATTCTCCACCAGCATAGATTAGCCCTTCTTCATCTAAAGAATATCTTCCAAATATACATCCCACTCCATAGGATATAAAGGATTTGATTACATCTTCTTTGGTTAGGATATATCGGTTACCTTTTATATCATCATATATATCTGCTTTATCATCAAATATCTTAGCAATTGTAATATCTTTGTCTGACACTTCTGGTGTTAGTTCATCTTCTAAGCCATAGATTTCTATAAATAGTTCATTTATTCTTTCTTCATTTTCTTTAAGTCGTTCAAATTGACTGTTGGTAAATTCTTTATATTGCTCATAGGCATATTCCAAATTAGCAATATAAATTGGTTTTCTATCAGCGATTATACCTATTTCTAGTAAACTATCGTAATGGTTTTCCATATATTTATTAAAGTTAACTAGTGGTGATACTTTGAAATCCCATGAGGTTTCGAAGGAGTCCCAGTCTGTTTTTGAGATTGAGATATTTTGTTGGACTAGGGAGTCGATTGCTGGTTTGCAATCTGTATTGTATCCGAGTAGTGGTAAATTTTCTACTACACCACAGGTTGTATTTATTGTCTCCCCCATATTTTTCAATACATTTTTAAGCACTTTGGTATTTAAATATCCTAGTAGTGTGTATAAATCCTCATACTTATTTAATGGGAAGAGTGTAGGGGCTGCATCATTAAAAGCATATCCCTCTTCTCTTAGTCTAAATGACGAATCACCTGATGTTACTTTCCCCCATGATATGCCTTTCCTAAATAAATATTTTATGTTTTGGGGCCTAGATTTTAAACTCCCATCTGGGTTCCTATAGTTTTTAATCGCATATCCATCATTTTTCCAATTCATTACATGATCAAATCCTAAATGCCATTTTCTAAAGTAGCCTGCTTTATCTGTAATTATCCATTCCTTTCCAATGCCTATTTTATCTCTTTTTACTTCCCAATGAAACTTTAGAAATAATTTATCATTTCTAGTTCCAACTCCTTCTTTTGCTGTAAATACAGTTTTTATGTTAGGTAATTTCATTAATCCATATATTTTTTTACTAGCCCAATAAGCTATAGGACTACCTGGTATTAATTCAAAGTTTTCTTCACTCACTTCATTATACCTATTTTCTATTATTGGAAAACATTCTGGTATATCTTGTTTAATATTTTCTAGCTTAATTTGATTATATGTACCCTTGTAACCCACTAAATGTTTTTTCATAATGGTAAACGCTGCTGTGCCAAATGCTATTCTCATAACCATATTTTCCATGTGAATTAAATTAACAGTTGTTGTGTTACTTAAAAGCTGTTTTCTCATTTTTTCATAACTTGATAAAAACATCCATGATTGCATAGTTACCATACTTGTATATCCAAAGTCTTTAGTTATTTCTAATCCTCTTTCCATAAATACAGCAAATAAATCTGCTTTAGTGTCTGGATATTCCTTATCTAAATACTTGGTCAAATTAGCTCCCATATGACCTCGACCCAAATAGGGTGGATTAGTGACCACTATATTATATTTATTTGATAGTATTTCTAATAATCTAAGTATATAAATAATATTTTCTTGAATATTTTCTATTCCTATTAATTCCATAGGTAGAATACCTTCATTATTTATGTTTTTAGTAAAGTTAATAAGCAATTCAAAATCATAATCTTTTTCTACTTTTATTATAGATCCGAGTTCCCTACCGTTTTTAAACAACTCTACTATTTCTAATATATCTTCTTTAGTTTTTTCTCTGGATTTTTCATCTTCTATATTTCCACCTAAGAAATCTATTTGTTTTAAGTTTATATCTTTGCTATCTATAAAATAATACAGATTGTTTCCTATCTCTTTATCAAGTATTCTTCTGCTATATTGTCTGCCTTTCATCATTACTGCAAAATAAGCTAATTGATAGGCTCTTTTATCTATATCTAGTCCATATAGGTTATTTTCTATTATACTTTCTGCTGCCTGTCTTTCCATATATCCTTCTTCTAAATAAAATTGCATAAACATTTCAAAGGCATATGCTAATATATGACCACTTCCCATTGATGGGTCAATAAATCTTATATCTTCTATTTTTAATTCTTTTCTATCTTGTCTTATATCTTTTAACTGGATTTTTACTTCTTCGATTTGTTCAGCTTCAGGTAGGTAATATTTCCAACCATATCCCTTGGCTAATTCTTCTTCAGTTTTATCTGTTCCTATAGCAATTTTTCTTTCTATCCAAATCCTCCCTAAAGAGTTTTGAACCATATATTTTACTATCCACTCTGGAGTAAATAACTGAGTTTTAGCTGGTAGAGTATTCTTATCTACTTTCTTTTTTGCTGCATCTACTTCTGCTTTAGGAACAGTATTATAATACTGATACAACCATCCTATTATTTCTATTTGCCCAGTCTCACTTATGTCAAAGGGTTCTT
>CAYRYO010000116.1:0-2799 GCA_964428475.1 uncultured Tissierellaceae bacterium | reverse complement strand
TACTTGGATGGCAACGTCCTGGGAGAGTAGGAAGTCGCCGGGCATACATAAAAAGTTCTATTACGATGATAAATCGTAGTAGAACTTTTTTCTTTGCCTAAATGTCAAAGATCGGGTCGGGATGGAACCCGATCTTATGCGAAACATCGGGTTGGGGTGGAACCCGACCCCTACTGTAGGGGCTGGGTTCCATCCCAGCCATTTCATTTGGGAAGAGTTTATTTGTTTGTCTTGTATTAAATACATAATTATCATATAATTAAATCAATTAGTCTTGAAAGGTGGTAAAAAACAATGAAAGTAGGAATAGCGGGAGCTGGAACTATGGGATCTGGAATAGCGCAGATATTTTCTAGAAAAGGTCATGATGTAGTTATGACAGATATAAAAGAAGAATTTTTAGAAAAATCAAAGAAACTAGTATTTATATTTAACGATAGTTTAATAGAAGAAAAGTTAATGACTGAAGATGAAGCTAAAAACATAGTAAATAATATTTCGTATTCCATAGATAAAGAAGCATTTAAAGATGCAGATATAATAATTGAAGCTATAATAGAAAAGGTAAATATTAAACAGGAATTTTGGAAAGAAGTAGAGGCAATAGTTTCTGATGATACAATACTTGCTACAAATACATCTGGACTTAGTATTACAAAAATAGGTGAAAGGTTAAATAAAAAAGATAGGTTTATAGGAATGCATTTTTGGAATCCACCTCACATAATACCTCTTGTTGAACTTACAAAGGGTGATTATACAAGTGATGAAACAGTAGATAAAATGATGAAGATAGTAAGAGATATAGACAAGGAACCAGTAATAGTTAAGAAAGATACACCTGGTTTCATAGGCAATAGACTTCAATTTGCGGTATTTAGAGAAGCACTTAATATATTAGATCAAGGTATAGCAAGTGCAGAAGATATAGATAGGGCAATGAAATATGGACCAGGATTTAGATATCCTATAATAGGTCCACTTGAGACGGCAGACCTTGGTGGCTTAGATACATTTTATTATATATCATCCTATCTCTTCAATGAATTAAGTGGCGCAAAAGAACCCCAAGAAATCCTGGCAAATTTAATGGATAAAAATGAGTTAGGAGTAAAATCTGAGAAGGGATTTTATGATTATTCAGACGGGAAAGATAAACAAGCAATAAAAAATAGAGATAAGATGTTTTTCAAGATGTTAAAACATATACACAGGAGTTAAAAAACAATCCAGATAGGAAGATAGTTTTCTTGTCTGGATTGTTTTTTATTTATGCTTATATACTTATTTATTTTAGATGAATTCTTTGTTTTATTGCAAAAGAACATATATAAGTATAATATATAATTAGGATGTGATAATATGAGTTACTTTACTACTAGTGACAATGTAAATATTTACTATGAAATAAATGGAGAAGGTACTCCTATAGTTTTTATTCATGGATTTAGTGAAAGTGGAGATATATTTAGAATACAAAAGAGAGCCTTATCTAAAAAATACAAAGTAATTACATATGATATCAGAGGCCATGGCAGATCAAATATAGCCAACTATGGTTTAAATATAAATAGACTTTCAATAGATTTAGAAGAACTCATTATATATTTGAATCTACAGAATGTAGTATTAGTAGGATGGTCTATGGGTGCTAGTGTGTTACTTGACTATATAGATAAATTTGGTACAGGCAAGATAGATAAAATATGCATAGTAGACAAGGGTCCAAAAACACTAAATGATGACAGCTGGAAACTTGGATTATATCATGGAAAATACAATATAGAGGATTTTGAAAAGGATTTACACTTATTGAGATTTAATTTCAAAAGATTTATTAAGAAATTTACTTACAATATATCATTAAATTTAAGTGAGAGAGAATTGCAAATAGCAATGGCAAAGATGCAAAAAAATTCACCAATAGTATTGTACAATCTTTGGAAGTCAATGGGATTAAGTGATCATAGACATACTCTTGAAAAGGTAGATATAGACACACTTATAATATTTGGAGGAAAGAGTCATCTTTATTCTGTAAAGACAGGTGAGTATTTAAGAGATAATATACGAAGGTCTAAATTAGAGATTTTCGATGAAAATGGACATTTATTAGTATTAGAAAACCCTAGGAGATTTAATAAGACACTAGATAATTTTATAGATTGTTAGCTAGAGGAGTGACTAGGGCGGATTTCCCTACCACTCCTGTCATAGGATTAAATACAATAATTACTAAATTTACATAAGAGTATCGAGTAAATAGAAATCATATTCCTTAATTAAAAACTGCTTAACTATAATATTAAAATAATCCATTGTATTATTTCTAGCATTATCATAAGAAATTTTATTATTTAGGACTCTCTTAAGTATTCCTTCAAATATTACAAGTGTCATATCATTTAATTTTTTAGCATCATCTAGAGAAACATATCCTTCATCTACACAATCATCTACAAGAGTCATAGCCCTATCACTCAAATTTCTCTTTAAAAGCATAGTAGATATAGTAGTTCTATTTGCATTTAGTTCTTCGGGGAAAAATTCATAATACTCTCTTACATAATGCTCCACATCTTTATCAAGCTTTGGAAAGAATATGGCATTATATATTTCAGGCTTATCATATGCATAATCACAAAAACATTCCCAAACTTTAAAAAATCTATCCATTGCATTACTTGTATCCTCTAGATAGGATTCCAAATTTAAGGCATAATCTTTTATATATTTCATAGCAGCATAAAAAACTAAATGATCTAGATTCTCAAAGTAATTGTAAAGAGTAGCACTATT
>CAYRYO010000115.1:0-2823 GCA_964428475.1 uncultured Tissierellaceae bacterium | reverse complement strand
AAATATTAAAAGGGGGAAAAAACATGAAATTATTAACAAGCACTTTAGAAGAAATAACACCATCAATAGAAAAAGCAAAAAAGGTTACTGGCGATAAATGGGATAATCTAGTTAAACCTATAGGAAGCTTAGGAACTTTGGAAGAAGCTACGATTAAAATATCAGGTATTACAGGACAAACAATAAACAAATTAAATAAGAAAGCTATAGTTGTTATGGCTGCTGACAATGGAGTAGTAGAAGAAGGAGTAAGTTCTCCACCTCAAGTATTTACAAGGGTTTTAGCAGAAAGTACAGCTAATGGTATTACTGGAGTTGCAACTCTAGGGAAACATACAAATACAGATATTTATACTGTAGATATTGGAATGAATGGTCAAGTGAATCATCCAGGTATAATAAATAAAAAAATCAATAATGGCACGAAAAACTTTACCAAAGAAGCAGCAATGACTTACGATGAAGCTGTTAAATCTATAGAGATAGGTATAGAAATAGGCAATGAACTTTTTGAAAAGGGATATGATATATTAGGTGTTGGAGAACTAGGAATTGGTAATACTTCTACATCTGCTGCTATATTATCTGTTTTAGCTGGACTAGATGTGGAAGTAACTAGTGGAAAAGGTGCCGGGCTTACTGAAGAACAATATTTAAATAAGAAAAGCACTATATTGAAGGGTATAAAGTTAAATAAACCCAATAAAGAAGATCCTATAGATGTATTGTCAAAAGTAGGAGGTTTTGATATAGGTGGTATGTGTGGATTGTATATATCAGCTGCAAAAAACAAGAAACCTATTGTGGTAGATGGATTTATATCTTCAGTTGCAGCTCTTTGTGCAGTTAAATTAAATGAAATGGTGAAAGATTATATATTGCCTTCTCACTTATCAAATGAACCAGGAGCAAAATATGTTATGGATGAATTGAAATTAAAACCTATGATAAATTTAGGCATGCGATTAGGAGAAGGGTCAGCTTGTCCATTAGCATTTCAAATATTAGAATCAGCAACATATGTATTAGAAAATATGGGAACATTTGAGGAAGCTTCATTAAACAGCTCTGTTTTAGTAGATATAAGAGAGGAATAGGTAAGTTGAAAAGAGAATATTTTTAAGTTTTGATAATAATGAATTTTTATGGAATAATATTAAATGATATCAAAAGGGCATGTGAAAACATTTAAATGGAAAGAGGGGAGTTGTCAAAGAACAGTGAACTATTTAATTATAGGTTTATTGGAGATCTTTGTAATGATGAAATGAACAAGAACTTATTTAGTAAGGTTTGTAGAAGTGGCAATGGATTTAGCAAGGCTTGTACAAGAATATTAGGATTGATAGCTTTCATTGCAACGGGTGGGGGATTAATTGTTTCAACTATAAGCAATGAAAAAAGTTTTTATAAGACAGAGATACTTATGATTTTTGGATGTTTATTTGCTATAAGCTTAATAGATCATTTTAAAAAGATAATAGAAAAAGAAGAAAAAGCCAAGATCAATAAAAGAAGGATACATATATTGGTATGTTCTTTTATAGGAGTTACTATTACATGGTTTATAAACCATAAGATTGGATACGGAGCAATTGTTGCGAATGGTTTAGTTGGTGTAATGGCTGCTACATTTTTACCCAATGATTTAGCAGGTATAACATACACATCGTCTTTTGTAGGAATGAGCTCATTGTCCGTTATACCAACAATGACAGCTGCAGTATTAGGAAGCGTAATTGTTGGATTAATTCTATTAACTACTGTAGAAATTTATGTTGGCATTGGTGGGAAAGGCGGAACTACAGCAGCACTATCTACATTAGTTACTAAAACAATAATAAGAATTTTCAGTTAGGAGCTATAAGATGGAAGAACTTAGTATTTTAATAATATCAGTAGTTGCAGGTATGGCTACTTATATTGTATCTCATATATTAAAAAGAGGGCCAGTTATTGCCTCGGCAATTATAACTTTAGTATCTGGACTTATACTTCCCTATTTTTTTTCTACAATGGGAGTCATATTGGCAACAGCTGCAGCATGTTCTTCTTATGCTGGAATGATTTCTCTTGAAAATGCATTGAATCTTTTGGAAATGGCTGTAATATCTCTAATGAGTGGGATATTGTTTATAGTAACTATGAGTGCATATCCGGGCATAGGTGGGAGACTTGGTACCATAGCAGCTATTGCATGTTTTTCATGGCTTGGATTTAAAAAGGTATTTGTCGGCTTAAACGAATAGTATAGATGCTAAATATTTACTGTACAAGAGAGAAATGGGAAAACAGTATGGAGGGAATATCTATGAAAATCAATAAAACCAAATTGATTGCATATTCTGGCATGGTAGCATTATTGGCTAGTATGATTGTAGGATTGCTAGGTTATTCAAATAGTACAAAAAATATAAATGATATCAAAAACCAGTTATTAATGAAATATGTAAAAACCAATATAAATTTAAAAATGCAATATATTAATAATAATTATGGTAGTTTAACTCAAGGAGAAGAAACATTGCTAGATAGTGATGGCAATAGTATAGCAGGCAGATATGGAGTGATAGATACTACATTAGAGGACTTAGGAGATAAGTCTACAATTTTTGTCAAAGTAAATGATGACTTTAAGCGAATTTCAACAAATATTATGTTTGATAAGAATGAAAGAGCAGTGGGGACATTTTTAGGCACGGATCATAATGCATATCAAACAGTAATGAATGGTGAATTGTATATAGGTGATGTAGAAATACTAGGAGAAAGTTATTATGCAGCTTATGAGCCTGTAAAAGATAAAAATAACAATGTAATAGG
>CAYRYO010000114.1:0-2875 GCA_964428475.1 uncultured Tissierellaceae bacterium | reverse complement strand
CCAGCAGGAGAATCTGCTGAAAGCATGATGGGCTTAAGGGGGGTAATAAATTGAATAACTACGAAATATTAATAATAGCTAAAAATAAGAATGGAATAGTAGGAAGAATAATGTCCCTTTTCAATAGGCGAGGGTATTATGTAAGGAAAATGACTGCAGGAGCTACAAACCAAGATGGCTATACTAGACTTACCTTAAGTGTAGAGGGTGATGAACAGATACTTGATCAAATCCAAAAGCAAGTATACAAATTAATAGATGTAGTAAAAGTAAAGATATTTCCCCAAGAAGGAGTAATGAGAAGGGAGATGATGCTAATTAAGATAAAGTCAAACAATGAGACAAGGCCTCAAATTGTGCAAATAGCAGAAATATATAGGGGTAGTGTATTAGATGTAGCTACTGAAGCACTTACAATAGAATTAACAGGAAATGTGGAAAAATTAAGTGGTTTTGTAGAGGCAATGAAGCCTTATGGAATCCTAGAAATGGCGAAGACAGGAGTCCTTGCAATGAGTAGAGGAAATAAAATGTAATAAAATTACAAGCAAATAAATATAAAATAAATTAAAACAAAGGGAGAGATAAAAATGGCAAAAATGTATTATGATAAGGATTGTAATTTGGAACTATTGAAAAATAAGAAGGTAGCAGTTATAGGATATGGTAGTCAAGGTCATGCTCATGCTCTTAATCTTCATGAATCTGGAGTAAGCGTAGTAGTAGGATTATATCATGGAAGCAAATCTTGGAAGTTAGCAGAAGAAAAAGGACTAAAAGTAGCAACAGTAGGAGAAGCAACTAAGCAAGCAGATGTAATAATGGTACTTGTTAATGATGAAAAACAAGTAGAATTGTATGAAAAGGAAATTTTAGAAAATTTAACAGGTGGAAAGTACTTAGCCTTTGCCCATGGATTCAATATCCACTATGATCAAATAGTGCCACCAGCGGATGTAAATGTATTTATGGTTGCACCAAAGGGGCCTGGTCATACAGTTAGAAGTCAATTTGAACAAGGACGGGGTGTTCCTTGCTTGGTTACGGCCTATCAAGATCCAACAGGAGATACTATGGATGTAGCCTTAGCTTATGCAAAAGGCCTAGGTGGATCAAGGGCTGGGATATTGGAAACTACATTTAAAGAAGAAACAGAAACAGATCTTTTTGGAGAACAATCTGTACTTTGTGGTGGAGTTACTGAGCTAATGAAGGTAGGATTTGAAGTCTTAGTAGAAGCAGGATATGACCCAGAAAGTGCATATTTTGAATGTGTACATGAAATGAAATTGATAATAGATATGGTAGCTGAAGGTGGCTTAAGCAATATGAGGAGTTCCATAAGTGATACAGCGGAGTATGGGGATTATAGTGTAGGAAAAAGAATCATCACTGATGATACAAAGGCAGAAATGAAAAAGGTTTTAGGGGAAATACAAGACGGTAGCTTTGCAAAGAGCTGGATACTTGAAAACAAAGCAAATAGACCATATCTTAATGCAAAGAGAAGGCTAGAAAAAGACCACCCAATGGAAGTAGTAGGCAAGGAATTAAGAAAAATGATGACTTGGGCAAAGGAGTAAATAGTAGGTAATTAGTAGTATGTAACCAATAGGTCTAATATATATTGTCTTTTAACCAATCCTTTTCTTCTTATAAAATATTGACTTTAATTTAATATAGTGATAAATTAATAATTAAGTAGAGAGATATATCGAAATCTTCTAAAAACTTAGGTCAAACTTATAATGAAGAAATGGAGGTAAACTATGGATACTTATAAAGTAATAGGTAAAAATCATATGAGAATAGATGGTTTAGACAAAGTGACTGGAAGACAGGTCTATGTAAATGATAACTATTCTAATGATATGCTTCATGGGGCTGTAAAAACAAGTCCTCATGCCCATGCTAAGATACTTTCTATTGATACAGAAAAAGCTAAATTGGCCCCTGGAGTAAGAGGTGTAGTTACTGGAGAAGACTTACCTTATGTAATAGGTCTTTATCTAGGTGATAAATATCCTCTTGCTAGGGATAAGGTAAGACATTACGGAGAAGCAGTAGCGGCAGTTATTGCTGATAGTGAAGCCGAGGCATTGGAAGCATTAAAATTAATTCAGGTAAAATATGAACAATTGGAACCTGTATTGTCATTAAAGGATGCACTTAGTAGGGACAGTATATTAGTCCATGAAGAACTGGCTAATTATAAACATATTTCTGCCATACATCCTGAAGCAGATACTAATATTGCAAATAGGACAAGGATTAGAAAAGGTGATACGGATTTAGGCTTTGGGGAATCAGATATTATAATTGATGAGAGCTTTAATTTTATGGGTGGTGACCATGTAGCCATAGAAACTAGAGCTGCCATAGCAGAAATCAAAGCTGATGGACAAATTATAATAACATCCACTACCCAAGCACCCTTTGTGGTTAGGTCTTTAATAAGTGAGTTCTTTGATATTCCAACTGGAAAGATAGTGGTAAAGGCACCACCAATTGGTGGTGGATTTGGTGGAAAAGCTGGAATACAGTTAGAAGCCTTAGCTTATTTACTTTCAAAATCAGTAAATGGAAGAAAAGTAAAACTAGTAAATACTAGAGAACAAGATTTAACTGCTTCACCTGGAAGGATAGGATTTGAAGCTAAGGTTAAGATGGGTTGCACCAGGGATGGACTTATAAAAGCCTTGGATCTTCTATATTTATTTGATGCAGGAGCCTATTCGGATTACTCTGTAAATATTAGTCGGGCAGCTGCAATTGCAGCTACAGGTCCTTATAAAGTAGAGAATGTTAAATGTGATTCCTTATGTGTATATACAAATCGACCATTTACCAATGCATATAGGGGCTTTGGCCATAT
>CAYRYO010000113.1:0-2890 GCA_964428475.1 uncultured Tissierellaceae bacterium | reverse complement strand
GTAACACCGTAGGGGCTGGGTAACATCGTAGGGGTTGGGTAACACCGTAGGGGCTGGGTTCCATCCCAGCCCGTGTTTTGAATCTCTAATTGACCAAATCACAATTATAATATAAAATGATATACATAACAAATGCAAAGAAAGAAGGCGCAAAATGTACAAGGCAATAAAGACAATACAAGAAAACAAAATATATAAGACCATCACAATATCCATGATTTTATTAGTACTCAGCATTATAATCATGGGGGTTACATTTGGATTATCTAGTGCTACACTAAACCTAGATTTATATAAGAGCTACCTAGCAAGCCCAGCTCTAATGTTAATGAACCTTATACCAATACTACTGCTAATGAGTGCAATATATATAATATCAAACAGACTCTGGCTAGGATATGCACTTACAGCCTTCCTATTTGTAATGATGGGGATAACAAATAAAATAAAACTTACCTACAGAGATGATCCCTTTGTATTCATAGATTTAAAGTTAATAGGAGAATCTATAGAAATGTCAAAGAGATACGATATGAGTCTAAGCGCTAAATGGATAATTACTATAATAGGATTAATAGCCTTAGCCTTTATATTAAAGATATTTTTTAAATTTAAAATAGATTCCCATAAAATCAGAATTGCCCTAGGATTAAGTTTGCTTTTAATAAGTACAATAATATTTACTGGCTTTTACTTTGATTCACAAGTATATGCAAGCATAGGAGATGAAACGCAGATAAACAAATGGATAGATTCACAACAATTTCAATCAAGAGGTTTGGTATATCCATTTATATATAGCATCAAAGTTTCATCAGGGGGTAAGTTAGAGGGATACAATGAAGAAAAAGCTAAAGAAGATCTTTATAAATACACATATAAAGATATACCCGAAGATAAAAAAGTAAATATAGTATCCATAATGTTAGAAGCCTACAATGACTTCTCTAAATTTGAAGAATTAGAATTTAACCCAGATATATATGAGTACTTTCATAAACTACAAGATCAATCCCTATCCGGCAAGTTGATTACCAATGTATTTGCGGGAGGCACCATAAATACAGAAAGAGGATTTCTCACAGGCTATCATGGACATCCAGAATATAGAGAGAAAACAAATGCATTCCCCTGGTATTTCAAAGAGCAGGGCTATAAAACAGAAGCCATGCACCCTATAACAGGATCATTTTATAATAGAAGAAATGGAAACGAGTATATTGGATTTGAAAACTTTGATTACTATGAAAATAAATACAAGGCAGTTCAAGAAAGTCCCCTAATGGATATGGAATTCTTTGACTTTATAATAGAGGGCTATGAAGATAGCATAGAGGAAGGGAGACCATATTTTCACTATTCCATAACCTATCAAAATCACGGGCCTTATTCCGATCAAAAGCAAAGAGAAGAATATCTAAAGAAAAAGCCTGGATACAATGAATCGGATTATAATATAGCAAACAACTACCTAGCAGGAATATACGGAACAAATCAGGCATTAGAAAAGTTGGTCAATCATTTTGAAAGCAGCCCTCAACCAGCAATACTGGTATTATTCGGAGATCACAATCCTTGGCTTGGAAAAGACAATAGTGCATATAATATGCTAAATATAAATATGGACCTAGGCACAGTAGATGGATTTGAAAATTACTACCAAACCCCATATATCATATGGGCCAATCAAAAGGCAAAGGAAGTCCTAGATAGAGACTTCCTAGGAGAAGCACCAAACATAAGTCCAAATCAGCTAATGACAGAGCTATTTGACTATATAGGCTGGGAAGGCAATCAATATATGCAATACCTTAGCAAGCTAAAAAGTGAACTCCCAGTAAACCACGAACTTTATTTTCAAGAAAATGGGAAATTCATACCATCAGAGCAAGTATCACCTCATATAAAGGAAATATGGCAAGACTTTAGAAATGTAGAATACTACATGAAAACTAATTTTTTATCAGAGTAATCAAAACTTAGGAGGCAATTATGAAAAAAATACTATCATTACTATTAGCATTTACATTAATCTTACCAAGTTTAGCATCAGCAGAGCTAAAAGAAGCTCAAGCAGATATGATATTCTTTGAAGATATCTTAAATATCATACAAGAAGACTATCCCTTTGAAATAGAAGAAAGCGACCTAATAGAAGCGGGAATAAAGGGAATGCTTCAATCGGTAGACCCATATAGCAATTATTATACAAGTCAAGAAACAGAAGAACTATTTTCAGATATAAATGGCACATTCAGTGGCATAGGAGTATATATAGAAAAATCAGATGAATATATAAAAATATACAATACAATGAAAGGCCAGCCAGCCGAAAAAGCAGGTATTAAAAAAGATGACCTCATAGTAGCAGTTGATGATAGGGATATAAAGGGAATGGCATTGGACCAAGTATCATCAATGATAAAGGGCGAAGAGGGTACCACAGTTAAACTAGCTATTAAGAGAGGCGATAGCAATTTAACTTTCAAGGTAAAACGACAAAGTATCACCGTAAATCCTGTAAGCTATGAAATAATTGAAGATGATATAGGATATATAGCCCTCACCACATTTAATTCTCAGTCCACAGATGAAATGAAAAAGGCCTTAGAATTTTTTAAAAGTAAAAATATAGATAAAATAATCCTAGATATAAGAGATAATCCAGGAGGATTATTTCAAGAAGCAATAGAAATATCAAAACTATTCCTAGCAAAGGGAGATATAGTGCATCAAAGAAGAAACAATCAAGCCCTAATCACACATAAGGCATATAGAGATAGCGAAAAATACAATCTACTAGTATTAATAAACGAAAACTCCGCCTCATCAGCAGAAATACTTGCAGGAGCAATAAAAGACAGAAAAGCAGGCACACTAGTAGGCACCA
>CAYRYO010000112.1:1398-3110 GCA_964428475.1 uncultured Tissierellaceae bacterium | reverse complement strand
TCTATATTACAAACACATTACATTAATACAATATGATTGATTTTGTAAATCATATTTGCTATAATACAATATAGAATGCAAGATTAGATATTTTGCAGGTATTTATAATTTAAAGGAGGTCAATAGACTATGAAGAGTAAAAGAATTTTATCCTTAGTACTAGCACTAGTTATGGTACTGGGAACATTTGGTACAGTATTTGCTGATACAGCAGAAACTACAGAAACAGTACTTGATTCAAAAGTACAATGGTTAATCGATCAAGAAATATTACAAGGTAACGAGGCAGGAGATTATGAATTAGATTCAACTATGACTAGAGACGTATTAGCTAGAATAGTAGCAGTAGCACTTGAAGAAGAAGAAGCAGCACAATCACTACAAGGTACAGCATCAGGATTCGCTGATATGACACCAGCTCATTGGGCAAACGGATTCGCATCATATGCTAATGCAAAAGGCTATATGATAGGAAATGAAAAAAGCGAATTTATGCCAAAAGCAACAGTAAACTATGATCAAGCTTTAGTTGTAATGGTTAAAGTAGCTTTAGATGGCGACTTAACAGCAGCAGAAAAAGCTGGAGCATTAACATGGTATGCACCATATGTAGCTAAAGCAGCAGAATTAGGATTAACTGAAGGCGTTAGCATAGCAAATGTAGGAGCACCAGCAGTTAAATCAGACATCTTAAAAATGTTATACAATGTATTAAACAACAAGGACTATGGAAACTACACAGTACTTAAAGCTATTGTTTTAGAAAACAATAGAGTTGAGTCAGTAAAAGAAAACGAAATAGTAGTAGAAGTTATCAAAGCAGTTCAAAAAGCAGACTTTGTAACAGAGTCAAGAGATGATGATGACATCAAAGGCGAGCAATATAAATTTGCTCTAGCTGACAAATACGATGTAGAAAACTTATTAGGTAAAGTAGCAGACTTCTCAATCGACAAAAATGGTAAAGTAGTAGAAATCAAAATAGATAATACTTACGATTACCTAACAGGAAAAGTAGTAGCAGTATCAGATGCACTAGAAATTAACGAAAAAGAATATACAGTTATCAAAGATGAAAGAGTAAGTTCAACAGACGATAGACTTTATAGAACTTATGAAAACAACAGAGCAAAAAAATATGTAGACTTTGCACCAGCTAGAAAATTCAAAGATACAGATGAAAAGAAAGTTGACTTTGCAAAAGTTACAGTTAAAAATGGTAAAGTAGTATTTATAGACGCTTTCGACTTCTCAGACATTGCACCAGTTAAAAATGTTGAAAAAGCTGACAAAGGCGAAGTAATGGTATACAATGATCTTAGAAATGGTTCAGAAAAGAAAGTTGACGACATAGAAATGGTTATCGGCTTTGACAATGGAACATTCTCAAGAATGGCATTTAAAGACATCAAAGAATTAAATGTAATTCATGTATATGAAGCATCAAATGGCGATGATTACGCTATAGTAAGAACAGATGCAAAATTAGACGGTAAATACGAAAAAGTTTCATTCAACAGAGCAAACACTGAAACTCTAGTAGTAATAGACGGAAAAGAATACGAAGCACTAGATACAAATTCAATGAGACCAGTAGTATCTTACAATGAAAAAGATGTTCGTACTATGGATGTTAAAAATGCAGACAAAGACTTAAGAGACTTCAAAGACGAAAAAGTAACTGCATTACTAGATGTTAACTCAGACCTACA
>CAYRYO010000112.1:0-1298 GCA_964428475.1 uncultured Tissierellaceae bacterium | reverse complement strand
TGAACGTGAAATTGCATATGATGGAAAAGGCTTTGATATCGATAAAAACTATGTAAACTTTAAAACAGCTGATAAATACGGCGTAAAAGAATACAGAGTATTAGACAGAACAAATGTATTTGTTAGAGTTTATGAATTAGACAAAAATGGAAATGTAACAGCTAAAATTGACAAGGCTCAAGGAACAAACATGAAAGATGTTTTAGCTGACCTTGTAGAGCAAAAAGACGTAAAAGGTGGAGAGTTAACAGCAGAAATGTTAACTGATAGACAATTCACAGACAATAAAGAAATCAGAAAATATTCAAGAGAAATAACTACAGATAGAAATGACATAGCTCACACAATAGTATTTACAGTAAATCCATTCAAAAATAAAGCTGATAAAAAAGTAGTTAAATTATCAAGAATATACTCTTCAGGAAGAGACTATGAAGTAAGAGTAGAATATCCAAATGGAAGCAAAGAAGACTTCAAAGTAGAAAGAGATTCAAATGCTTATGATGCATTAGTAGACAAAGATGTAGTAGAAGATGATGTAGTAACAATAGAATTAGACAAAAAGACTAAAGAAGTAAGAGCTATTAAAACTAAAATCTCAGTTGACGCTGTGGTATTTGAAGTAGCTGAAGAAGTAAGATACTCATCACAATCTGTAGTTAAGCTTATTGATGTTAACGATAGATATTCAAACAAAGATTACTATATAGCAAGAGATGTAGCAGAATTTGGAAGCCTTGACAAAGGTGCGAAGATATCTATAGCAGTAGATGAAGATATAGTTATACCTGTAGCTTCAGGAAAAATCGTTGAAATCGAAGCTTTCATAGTAAGAGATAGAGGCGCAAGAGTTACTGGAGAGCATGAATATCCAAACTGGTCATATGTAAAAGACTATACAGGAATAGTTGAATATGTTAACGAAACTCTATTAATATTGACAAACGGTGAAAGATATACATTAGACCGTAGTTCAGAATTATATGATGCAAAAGGTCAAATAATAGCAGTTGGTGGAAAAGAAATAGCTACAAAACTAGCAGTGGGTACTGAATTAGATTTAGACGAAATCAAGATAAGAAATGGCGTTGTTACAACAATGAAATTAGCTTGGATTTTAACTCCAGAAGAAGAAGCTGAATGGGTAGAAGATATGATAAACTTAATACCAGCAGTAGCTGATTTAACTCTTGATGATGAAGATTGGGTAATATCTGTAAGAGAAGATTACGATGGTTTAACTTCATACCAAAAAGGTTTAGTTGGAAACTATGCTGTATTAGTAGCAGCAGAAGCTA
>CAYRYO010000111.1:0-3155 GCA_964428475.1 uncultured Tissierellaceae bacterium | reverse complement strand
ATTAGGCTTAGTTTAGATATCTGTAAGGAAATATTATTGCAGATATATATATTTCATGCTAATATGATGATATTGATTTATTAATTATTAACAAAATTAAGAAGGAGGACGTTTAATGAAAAAATTAATATTATTAATGTTTGTTTTATCATTATTTATTACTGGATGTTCAAGTGATTCAAGTGAAAGTGGGGAAAAAGTATCTTCTGATAATGCCTTAGAAGATGAAAAGCTGGTTGATGAAGGAATCAAAGAAGATAATGAAATTGCAGATGAAACTGAAGAAAGCAAAGAAGAAGATAAATCTCCTAATATTTCAGTTAACAAACTTTATGATGTCCCAAATGAAATAGGAATAAGTTCGGGGAATGCTCACAACTATTCACTATGCGTTGAACAAGGTGATTATGTATATTATCAAGCTCGTACTAATGATTATACTAATAAGGAAGCTGAATACTCCTTACTTAGACACAAAAAAGATGGAAGTGAAACTGTAGAGCTCTTAAAAGGCAAGTCGGGTAGACTAAATGTTGTTGGAGATTGGTTATATATTAGACATACACCCGTAGATTCTGATGATAGTGGTATTTACAAAATAAAGCTAGATGGTAGTGACTTAACAAAATTAAGTGATGACACTCCTTCAGAAATGATTGTAAAAGGGGATTGGATCTATTATAAAAATTATTTTGTAAACACTTTTACTTCAGGTAAGGTTGGTCCTGATGATTATAATTTTTATAAGATGAAAACAGATGGTAGTGAACTTACTATGATTAAAGAATTACAAAGTGCTGGAGGTATGGAGAATATTAGCATATCAGGAGATTGGATATATTATTCTTATGGTGATTTATTACATAGAATTAATATAAATGATACTAGCATACAACAGTCTGTCGGAAGGGAAATATTAAGTCCTATTATAGAAGGGAATACTATTTATTATGCAAGCTTAGGTCCAAGAAAGCTTGCTAAAAGGGAAATATTAAACAATCCTATGGGAAATGAAGAAACTGTAGAATTGAGTGAAGAAATCATAATCCATTCTGCAAATAGTTATCGTTTAAATGTCTATGATGGTTGGGTATATTTCACTAGTGTTATTCATACTCCAACTGCTCCAAATGGAAAATACTATACTCCTATATGCAAAGTTAGAACTGATGGTAGTGATTATTCTATAGTAAGCGACATAAGAGAATTTGAAAGTTTATGTGTAGTAGAAGGCTGGATATACTATCCAGCTGGTACTTGGTTAAATAGAATGAGATTAGATGGTTCAGACATTCAATCTGTTGTAGAAACAGATTAGTAAAATTAATTGCTATTGATCAGTCACTATAAGATTTTAAAATACAAGTGAAGGTATAATGTTATATAAGATAAATCCTTTACAATAAGCTTTTTTTATTATAGAATTAATGTGTATAAGGATAAAAAGGGGGTAATAAAATGTCTTTAGAAATACAAGTTATATTAGATAAAGATAAAGATGAATGGGACATATTTCCAGACGGGGAAATAGATATATATACATCTCCAAAATTCAAACAAAAAGTACTTGATGCTTTTGATAAGTATAATAGAGATTTACTCATAGATTGCAAAAAACTAGAATATATGGACAGTACAGGACTTGGAGCATTTATTTATATATTAAAGAAAGTCAAAGAAAAAGACCATAAAATTTACATTCAAAATATAAAGCCAAATATAAAAAAATTATTTGATATAACAAAACTAGACAAACTATTCATTATTCGGGGTGAAACAGGTGAATAAAGATATAATAAATCTAACACTTCCAAACAAGCCAGATTATATCAGTTTGATAAGGCTTACAACTTCAGGAATAGCAAGTAGCATGGCAATGCATATAGATGATATTGAAGATATAAAAGTATCTATAGGAGAGGCATGTATAAATGCCTTGATAGAAGAGAAAACAAAAGAAGTATCAATATCCTTTGAAATAGATGAAGAAAAGATAAAGATAAAGGTATCAAATGTGGTAGAAAATATTCCAGATGGTATAATGGAAAAAAGAGAAAGAGAATTAGGATTACTTATTATTAGGTCATTGATGGATAAGGTAAGTTTTACAAAAAACGGAATAGAAATGATTAAATACGTTGAGGTTGATGTTTAATGGCTACAACAAGTCAAGAAAAGTTCAAGAAGGATTTAAGAAAACAAGATATAAAAGACTTATTTAAAGAACATAAAAAGACTAAAGATCAATCTATAAGAGATCAATTAATAAAAGAACATATATATATAGCAGAGATACTTTCTAAAAAATACGCAAATAGAGGAATAGAATATGATGATATATATCAAGTTGCATGTATAGGTCTCATTTATGCAGTAGATAGATATGATGTAAACAAGGGCTATGAGTTCTCAAGTTTTGCTACTCCTACTATTATAGGTGAAATAAAGAAACATTTTAGAGATAAAGGATGGACAATAAGAGTTCCTAGAAGAATACAAGAATTATCTAAGAAGATAAACAATGCAAAGGTAAGCCTGGCACAAAAATTACAGAAATCTCCTACAGTAGAGGATATAGCAGAATATCTAAAATGTACAGAAGAAGATGTACTAGAAGCTATGGAAGCCAGTAAAGTTTATAGCCCACAATCACTAGATGTTAGCTACGACTCAAATAACGAAGAAAAGGATATAAATTTATCAGATTTTATAGGTGAAGAAGATAAATACTTTGGAAGAATAGAAAATAGTGATTTTATATTAAAATCAATGGAAAAATTAAATGATATTGAAAAACAAATATTAATAGAAAGATATTTCAATAAAAAAACACAAGTATCAATAGCTGAGAGTTTAGATGTTTCGCAGATGACAATATCAAGGATAGAAAAGAAAGTACTTCAAAAGCTTAAAAAAGAAGTTGAAGAAACACTTATAATATAAAATGAATAATATAATTATAAAATGGATATAATAGAGGAGAAACTGTATATTACAAGGTTTTTCCTCTATTTATTTTAAGTAAAATTGTTGAAAATACAGAGATTTCAAAGAAAAATAAAAAAAGATTGGAAAAACAGTTGACTTTTACAAGCAAAGATAGTATCATAATAAAAGTCGGCTATTAAGACGAAAACATTTCAACAGAAAACAAG
>CAYRYO010000110.1:0-3241 GCA_964428475.1 uncultured Tissierellaceae bacterium | reverse complement strand
AATAAACAAAGTATAACAAATAAAATGTTGGGGAGTGAAGAAATGAGGTTAGAAATTGGTAATTTTAATGTAAAAGATGCTGTTTTTGGAGATAAAACTTTTTTTAAAGATGGCCTGTTAACTATCAACAAAGAAGAAGCCATGGATTTCATCAAGGAAGATGAACACATAACAGATCTAGACTTAGTAATAGCAAAACCAGGAGAAAATACTAGAATAGTTCCTATAAAAGAAGCAGCAGAACCTAGAGTTCGTCTTGATGGTAGAGCAGTATTTCCAGGAGTAACAGGAGATCTTGAAGCAGCTGGAGAGGGTGTAGTTCACGCACTAAAGGGATGCAGTGTATTAGGAGTAGGTATGCATTATGGAAGTTTTGGTGATGGTCTTGTAGATATGGGCGGAGAAGGAGCAAAGTATACACTTTATTCTGAATTAATTAATATATGTGTGGTAGCTGATACAGATGAAGAAGAAGAAAGATTTGAACAACAAAAGAAAAATACAGCTATTAGATTGGCAACTCATAGACTTGCAGAGTATTTAGGAAATGTTGTAAAGGATATGAAAGCAGAAGAAGTTGAAGTATATGAACTTGATTCTATATTAAATAGAAGTGAAGATGTTAAAGCACTTCCATCAGTGGTACTTGTAATGCAACCACAGTCACAAATGGAAGAAATGGGATACAATGCATGTGTATATGGTTGGGATATGAATAAATATGTGCCAACATTTATGAATCCAAATGAAGTCTTAGATGGTTCAAATATATCAGGTAGCTTTATGCCAGCATCATCAAAGTGGTCAACATATGACTTGCAAAATTTCCCTACTATAAAAGAATTATATAAAGAACATGGAAAATCTATTAATTTCTTAGGTGTAATTATGTCAAATCTAAATGTAAGTTTAGAACAAAAGAAAAGATCTTCAATATTTGTTGCTCAAATGGCAAAGTCTCTTGGAGCAGATGGTGCTATAGTTACTGAAGAGGGATACGGAAACCCAGATGCAGACTATATTATGTGTTTAGCAGCACTTGAAGATGTAGGAGTAAAAACTGTAGGTATAAGCAATGAGTGTACAGGAAGAGACGGGGCAAGTCAACCTCTTGTTACATTAGATGTAAAAGCAAATGCACTAGTTTCCACAGGAAATGTTTCAGAACTTATAAAATTACCACCTGCTGATAAAGTAATAGGTGAACTTGAATCTCTAGCAAGGGATGGTTTATCTGGTGGATGGAGTTATGACGAAGTATTAGGATCTTCAGTCAAAGAAGATGGTTCAATTATCATGGAAAACAATGCAATGTTCTGTGGAGATAGAATCGCAGGTTGGTCAACTAAAACTATGAAAGAATTTTAGGAGGTGCAGAGATGAAAAAAGCAATACACTATATAAATCAATTCTTCGCAGGTATTGGTGGAGAGGAAAAGGCAGATCACGAGCCTGAGATAAGAGAAGGTCTAGTAGGTCCAGCAATGGCACTTAATAGTATGTTAGACGCAGATGTTACTCACACAATTATATGTGGAGACAACTTTATGGGTTCAAATACTGAAAGCGCAGTTGAAACTATACTAGGATTTTTAGAAGACAAAGAATTTGATATATTTGTTGCAGGACCAGCATTCCAAGCAGGTAGATATGGAGTAGCTTGTGGTACAATAGGTAAAGCAGTAGCAGAAAAATTTGGAGTTCCTGTGATTACTTCAATGAATATTGAAAATCCTGGAGTAGAAATGTTTAAAAAAGATATGTATGTATTTAAAGGTGGAAAATCTGCTGCTAAACTTAAAGCAGATACGAAAATAATGGCAGATTTTGCAAATAAATTATTAAAGGGTGAAAAGACAGCTTCTGCAGATGAAGAAGGCTTTTTCTCAAGAGGTATCAGGGCTCAAGTATGGCTTGATTCAGGTAAGACTGGAGCTGAAAGAGGCGTAGAGATGCTGATTAAGAAATTAAAAGGTGAAGAGTTTGAAACTGAACTTATTATACCAAAACAAGACAAGGTAGCTGTAGCAACACCTATAAAAGATCTTTCAAAGGCGAATATAGCTCTTGTTAACACAGGTGGTATTGTGCCAGTAGACAATCCAGATAAAATTCAATCAGCTTCAGCTACACGTTGGGGAAGATATGATATATCTAAGATGGATAGACTTAAGAGTGGAGAATATAAAACTATACATGCGGGATTTGACCCAGCAGCAGCAGATGCTGATCCAAATGTAATTATGCCAGTAGATGTAATGAAAAGGTATCTTGAAGAAGGAAAGTATGGCAAGCTTCATGATTATTTCTACTCTACAGTAGGTACAGGAACTACTCAAGCAGAAGCAGCTAGAATGGGAAAAGAAATAGTAGAAAAACTAAGAGAAGACAAGGTAGACGGAGTTATCATGATTTCAACCTGAGGTACTTGTACTCGTTGCGGTGCAACGATGGTAAAAGAAATTGAAAGAGCAGGTATCCCAATAGTTCAAATGGCAAACTTAATCCCAGTATCACTTACTGTAGGAGCAAACAAAATAGTTCCAACTATATCAATTCCATATCCATTAGGAGATCCATCAACTTCTAAAGAACAACAATGGAAATTAAGATACCATAGAGTTGGAGTAGCACTAGATGCACTTACAGAAGAAATAGAAGATCAAACGGTGTTTAAAGTTAAGATATAAGTTTTAAGTGAATAGGTAGGACAACATTGTCCTACCTATTTATAATAAATTAAGGGAGGATGCTATGGACAATATAAAGAAAAAAGACAATAAAGTATTTATAATTTCACTTATAGTGGTAATAGGTTTTGCACTTTGGGGTATAATTGGACCTGCTAGTTTTGGACAAGTTGCAGATGGAGCTTTTAGCTTTTTAACTGAACAATTTGGTTGGTTTTATTTGATGGCAATGTTTTTCTTTGTAGTATTTGTATTTATATTAGCTTTTAGTAAGTATGGGAATATAAAGCTAGGAGATGATGATTCAGTACCAGATTACAGTTATATCTCTTGGTTTGCAATGTTATTTTCTGCAGGTATGGGAATAGGACTTGTGTTTTGGGGTGTAGCAGAACCACTAAATCACTTTGTAAACCCTATAGGAGTAGAAGCAGGAACACAAGCAGCAGCAGACTTTTCAATGATGCAATCATTTGTACACTGGGGAATTCACCCTTGGGCAAACTACGCAGTAGTTGCAATGCCACTTGCATATATGCAGTTTAGAAAGA
>CAYRYO010000109.1:0-3376 GCA_964428475.1 uncultured Tissierellaceae bacterium | reverse complement strand
TCATACCAAAAAGGTTTAGTTGGAAACTATGCTGTATTAGTAGCAGCAGAAGCTAAAATAGCTGAACTTAAAGGTGGACCAGTAGTAGAATTAACAGCAACATATGAAGCTAAATTTAACGAAGTAGTTAAAAAATATGCATTAGCTATTATACTTAGTGATGCAGCTATGAATGATAAAGTTACAAAAATAATAGTTGATGGCACTGATTATCAACCAGGTACAGTTGTTAAAGGAATGGTTTTAGTTGCAGGAGCATTTGATGTTGAACCTACAACGGTAAAAGTAGTAGTTGACGGAAAAACAATCACAGCAACTAAGTAATTAAACACAAAAAAATGAATTGAAAATCTCGACATGTTCTTCTTTTAAGGAGCGTGTCGAGATTAAAAAAGGAGGATTCTTGATGAATAAGAACAGAAAGCTTTCTTTGATATTAGCTCTAGTTATGGTATTATCAACTTTCACAGTTGCATTTGCAGGTAATGGAGACTTAACTGATATTGGAGATTCAAAAGTAATTGAGTTTGGGGAATGGACATTTGATGAGGCGCTATTTTCAAAAATAACTTTTACTTCAGAAGAATATAAAATTGAAGTAAATAACAAAAAATATAGCCTTGACGCAATAATGGAAAAAATGAGCCAAGGTAAAGACTTAGAAGAGGCTGCTCAGGCAATAGATGGGCCAGTAGTACCAACAGAATTAGAAGTTGTAGAGGTAAGTGCTATCAATGCAACAACTGTTGAAGTTACATTCAATAAAGCAGTAGAAAGTCTGTCAGCGGCAGACTTCGCTATTGATGGAATTGAAGTTTTGGATGCTAAGTTTAAAGCTCAATCCAATGATAAGGTTGTAGTATTAACTACAACTGAACAAAGTGAACAATTATATAAACTAGTATACAAGCAAGATTCACCAAAGCCATTCTGGGGTATATCAGACCTAGGATCAGTAAAATTAGTAGCTGATAACTATCAAGTTGTTATAGTTCCAAGTGAAAACAAATTAACACCAGTAGAGATTACAGCAGAACTTGTAAACTTTCCAGAAGGAGCAGAAGCATCAATAGACTTCTCAACTACTTTTGGTAAAGTTGTAAAATCTCAAACTACTCAAGGTGGGAAAACTACTTTCCAACTTACACCACTAGAGACATTGTTTGACCAAACAGCAATTGTAACTGGAACAGTGGTAGAAGTTAAAAATCCTAAAACAGGAGAAACTTTCCCAGAATTCAGAAACTCAAAAGTTGCTACTATAAATGTTAACTTTACAATCAAACAAAAAGATGGTGAAGAAGATCTTAAATCATACAGGGTTGAGACTGCTTATGCAGAGCAAGCTGATAGAGTATATTTAAGAGTATCAGGTGGAGTTGATGGAATAATAGGAGATTCTCTAAACTTCCAACCACAAAAGTTAATGAAAGCTACAAATAGCGATACTAAAAAACAAATGTATCTACACCTACACGATGTGTTATTCTCAAACATAAATGCTGTAGTAGATGCACACAAAGGCGCTAAAACAGAAGCACAAATCAAAGCATTAAAAGAAGAATTAAAAGATGTATTTGTAGTAGATAACAAAGAAATAACTGTAACTGATCTTAGGAATATTTTAAGACAAGACACTATAGGGGTTACAGGTTCAAGATTTGATACAATCTATAAGCCACTAGATGGAGATAAGAAGACATTAAATAAAGAAATAAACGATATTCCAGACAAAACATTACAAGGAATATTAGATTACTATAAATTATTAAGTAAATTTGTAGTATTAGATAACATAAAAGACTCTGAAGCACCACAAACTCCAGACAATATCTACTCAGTAGAGTATATATACAAGGAAGGAAATAATACACTAGTACTAGTATTACCAGGACAAAGGTCAAATGATTCAATGGATTATTTAACACCTAGATTTGTTCAGGATAAGGCACTAGATGCAGAGTATATAAAAGACAATGCTTCACATCAAGTACTATTTGTTAATGACATAAACAGAGACAAATATGAAATCAAAGGCGACCCAACATTCAAACTTGAAGACGCTAGAAACGTTCGTCTTATAGATGTTGCTAGAGACAGATACCAAGTTCAAAAAGAACAAAAGGCTTCTGACGGATTAGACGGAATAAACCCATTATATTGTCCAATTCCTTATGCAGTAGATGTAGAAGACGCTGACGGATATGACCCAGGAGCAGGCGGCGGAACTATTCCAACACCAGGAAAAGATCCAAGCTACTCAGGAGCTGTTAAGTTAGTTGCTCTAAACTATACTACAAGTGAAGATTACAGATTAAAAGACCTAGCAGTGGGAACTGTGAATTCTGATAAACTTGGAGAATTAAAGATAGTATTCTCTGAATCAATAGCAGTTCAACAAGCTCAAAGTGCATTAGAGCCATACAACTGGACTATCAATGGTAAGAGTTTGGCAGATGTAGACGGAGTAGCAGTAAACTTACGTTTAGTTAGTACAGACCCTACCAAGCAATTAAGAGATGCTGTAGTAATTACATTCAACTCAATACCAGGTGCCACAGTAGACACTAAATGGGTTGAAAGTTTTATAGAAGAAGCAGTAGGAAGAGACCATAGGATAGAAGTAAGTAAGATCGGTGACTGGGCTTCACTTACAGATATCAAGAACATGGTAGATACAGAATCAAAAGATTATCAAGGTTTAAAGGTTGATAGTGCTACAGAATGGGCAAACCCATATGTAATAGGTGGATCAGCAGGAACGCTAATAGATAAGGTAGTAGCTATAGCTCAAGGAAATGCATTTGTAGTTAGAGCAGCAGCTCAAGCAGATGTATCTGACACTACTACATTTATGAGTTACGAACCTGTAGACAACAAAGACGTAATACGTGTACTATACAGTGAACCTATGAAGATTGACGGAACTGACTCAATCCTTGAAAAGGCAAACTATGCCTTAGATGGTAAGCCATTACCAGTTAATGGAACATCTATCAAATTAGGTCTTAAGGGTGTAGTTGGACTTGAAAATTGTCCTTGTGGAGTAACTATAGAGTTACCAAACGGAACACTTGGAACAGTAGAAGAAGCAAACACTCATGTATTAACTATATCAAATGTTAAAGGTATAGACGACAAAGTTAAACTAGACGAGCGTATTCAGTTAGCTTATGCTAGACAGTATACTATAGAAGGTACAGGTATATGGATTAACGGAATCGAAATAACAAGTGATCTAGTAGCAAAAGACTATGTTAAATCTATAGAAGGAAACAGAACAGCAGAAGGTAGAGTATACCTAGAAGATGATAATAAGACTGCAATAGACATAACTGATCAAATGTCTAGAGTTGACACATTCTTTAGAGAGCAT
>CAYRYO010000108.1:0-3422 GCA_964428475.1 uncultured Tissierellaceae bacterium | reverse complement strand
TTTTAAATATATGCATGTAAGCAGAAGGGTAGAATATGGTATAATAAAGGTATAACATACTATTTAAAGGATAGTGATATAGATGGATACTATTAATAAGTGTAAAGATATCTTAATAAAATATGAAGACATTATTTTTGCTTATATCTTTGGTTCATATGCTAAAGACAATATAAGAAAAGATAGTGATATTGATATTGCGATATATTTAAAAGATAGTATTGATACCTATGAATACCTTGATATGAAAATGAAATTGTCAGAGGCACTTAGACGAGAAGTGGATTTAATTATATTAAATGATGTAACTCCCCTGTTGAAATATGAAATCTATAAAAACAATATATTACTCTTTACCAATGATAAATCCATAGAAAACAAATATAAGGTGAAAACCTTATTTGAATATAATGACATGAAGAGATATCTAGATTTATCCTATGAAAAAACTATAGAAAGATTAAAAGAAGAGGTGGGTATAGATGGTTAATATAGATGTAATTAAAAAGAGACTAAATCAACTATCAACTTCACTAAATAAAATAGAAAGATTTAAGGATATATCCTTAGAAGAATTTTTAAAGGATGATATAATTCAAGATGTAGTAGAATATAACGTATTTATATCAATAAACATGATGATTGATATAGCCACTCATATTGTGGTGGATAATAATATGGGGAATCCAGAAACACTAGGAGGAGCTTTTGCTATTTTAAATAAGCAAAAATACTTAAGTGAAGATGAGAGCAAAACTTATAGGAATATGGTTGGTCTTAGGAATATATTATCACATGAATATGTAAATATAGATAAAAGAATGATATATGACATTATGAAAAACAATCTAATTGATATAAAGAAGTATATTATCTTTGTTCATGATAATTTTATTTAGATTTTATAATATAAAGATGAGAATAACAGTAGATTGCTTAATTGATACAATCTACTGTTATTTCTATTATCTGAATTATACTTTAATGTTTATAGAGGGGCTTAAAGAAGAAGTGGATTAAGTTAATCACAATCGATTAGGATATTTACAACATCTCATGGAAAATGATTTATCATCTGAGGGTACAGGCTTTCTAGTCATTGATGATACTTGAGCCTCAAAGATGTTACAAGTGTTTGTTATAGCAAGGTATAGATATTATAAAGAATGTGTTATGATTATTGGTAAAAGGAGATGAATGTTATGAGGAAAGTTTATGTTATTATCTTGTTTTTAATTTTAACTTTAACTGCTTGTGGAAGTCCTAAAGATAAAGTTGTTGGTGATTATGATACAAGTAAACTTGGCGGAGACTTTCTTAAAAATAATAATAATGCATATGAGATAGGAGCTAATGAAGATGATATGCCTATATTCAAAGATACTAACAAAGCTTTTGAACAAGCACTTATTGATTTTGAAGATGGCTTTAAAGCTATTCAAAAGGAATATGATTTAAAACTGATAAGTAAGAAAAATTATGAAGATTATTTTACATATGGATGGCAAATAAGCACTGATAATGAAAATTTAAAAAACCAGTGTAAAGAAATAACACAGTTTTTAGATATATATGAAAATAGCTTTAACAAATAATGTGTGTTTATGTCAAGGAATGTCGGGAAATAAGATAAGTTTTGAAGGAAAGACAACTTAAATAGATAATACCAATTATTGGGTAATTGTGATATAATTATAATTGTGAGAATATTTACTATTGGAAAAGGAGATAGACATGAATAGCAAAGATAATTCGAAAATCTGTATAATGATAATTCCACATACAAAAAAGGTTAAGACTATTGTAATTCCGAGGTGGTTACCTAAGGTGAGCCTAGGATTGTTTTTAGCTTTATTTTTATATATGGGGACAATGACTACATATCAATTAAGTTTAAAAGCTAATTTAAAAAACAAAGTATCTATGATTGATCATTTGGAAGAAGAAAATGAAATTAAGAATATAGAGTTAAATAATCTTAAATTCCATACTGAGGAATTAGAGCAAAAAACAGAAGTTGTCAATGAAAAGCTAACAGAACTTGAAGAATTACAAAGGAAAGTGGAGGAAATGACAGGTGTGGATAGCCCATCTAGAGGAGGGGGAGGACCTGATGTCTCTATTGAAAGTTTAAAATCTGATGAAAAGATGGACATATTAGCTGAAGTTTTAGATGATAAAAAACTAGAATTAGGAAATTTTATAGAGGACTTAGAAGTCCGGTTTGAATATCTTAAATCAGTTCCTGATTTAAGACCTACATCTGGTAGACTTAGTTCAGGATTTGGTAATCGTAGAGACCTTTTTGGAAGGGGAATAAAATTCCACCAAGGAATTGATATTGCTAACTCCAGAGGTACAAGTATTCTAGCTGCTGCTGATGGAACTGTAAGCTTTTCTGGATACAAGGGCGGTTATGGTAAAGTAATCATTATTGATCATGGCAATGGATTTACAACACTATATGGTCATAATAGTAACTTATTGGTTGATGTTGGTGACAAAGTAAATAAGGGTGATTTGATTTCTGAAATGGGTAGCACGGGACGTTCTACAGGAAATCATTTACATTTTGAAATACATAAAGATAATAAAGCTATAGATCCAAATGATATAATAAAAAATTAAAGTTTTAGGAGGGATATAAGAAATGTTTAGTAGAAAAAAAGAAGACGTAGTTGAAAATATAGACTCCTTAATTGGTGAAAATATTAAAATCATTGGGAAAATTGAAGGTAAAGGAAATCTTAGAATAGACGGTATAATTGAGGGTGACCTTGACTATGATGGCAATATTGTAATAGGTGAAGATGGTAAGATATATGGCAATATAAAAGCTAAAGATGTATCCTTAGCAGGTACTGTTGAAGGTAATATTAATTCTAAAACAAAATTAGTAATTCTTCCTACTGGAAAATTACTAGGTGATTTAGTAACTTCAAGTTTTATAGTTCATGAAAATGCAATATTTGAAGGTAATTGTAAAATGATAAATGATAAGGTTACAAAATTACATTCTAAAGAAAACAAAGTATCAAAGGCACAAGATCAATAATAAAATGATATTTCAAAATTACTTAGCTAGTTTTGAAATATCATTTTATAAACTTTTGGTTTTATAAGATTCCTTTCAAAACATACAGAAAGAGATATTCCCCATATAATACAGTTGCTTCCTTATATTTGTGGGAAGTATCTGCCAAAGAATAATATGCAAAAATCATATTATATGTTGTGAATTAAGAAAATAATTTGTGATTAAAATAAGGGAGGGGCTATATTTGAATGTTGATATAATTGGAGGAATCAGTTTATCTACCATTGTTAGCACAGCTATTCTTGTTATTGCAGGGATTGTAATAATGATTTGGGCTATTAGAAGTAGGAAAGGCAATAAATAAAAATTATCGTCAACTCATTAA
>CAYRYO010000107.1:0-3482 GCA_964428475.1 uncultured Tissierellaceae bacterium | reverse complement strand
AAGAGATTAGTAATATAAAATATATTTACAATGCCAAAATAACGAGTATAAGTGAAGATGATGGTATTGTGACTGGAGTTTGCTACAACGATAAAAAGACGTTTGAGAAGCTTATCCACCTAACTGATGGGGTATTCATAAATGTGGGAGTAGTTCCGAACACAAGTGCGTTTGGCGACCTAGGAATTTTGAGAGAAAGCGGATTCATATACACAGACAAGAATATGAAAACTTCTGTAGATGGCATATTTGCGGTTGGAGATGTGCGTTATGACAGTGTCCGTCAAATAACTAGTGCTGTTGGTGATGGAGCTATCGCAAGTGAATCTGTAAATAACTATTTAAACAATATTTAATAATTACCTTGACTTAATTTATTAAGTGTGTTATAATACAATTATAGAATAACGAAAGGAGTTTTGGCAGTGATAGTCTATCAACCATGGTATGACAATGGCATGTCTTATGACCAACATTATCAGTATCCTAGTGGTAGTGTATATGTTAATTATGAAGATGCCGAATTTGAGATATTTGAAGAAGGGTATGCCTATCAAGGGGAAGTTGGAGGAAGGGATATTGGAGAAGAAGATGCAAAAATATATTCCGATATCTATGAAACAAAAGCATATGCAGTAATAGTTAAAATTAATCTAATAGGAGAGATAAAATGAAAGTATATTTTGCAAATAGTTTATTTAATGATAGTGATAGGATGTATAATATGTATGTGGTAGACGCCATTAGAGAAAAATTGAATGATGGTATACTCATATATAATCCAATGGAAAATGATGAAATTAATGACAAGGATAAGTTTGCAGACGCACAGATGGTGGCAGATGCAGACTATGAACAGTTGAGAGACTCAGATTTACTAATTGCGGTTCTTGACAGTGGAGACGTTGGAGTGGGAGTAGAGATTGGATTAGCTTATGAGATGGGAATCCCGATTATTGGAGTGTACACAGATGTTCGCCAAAAAGGGTCTGACAATAAGGATAAAGTTAAAGCCCTTTCTGAAATCGGTCAGAACCAGTTCTCTTATGTAAACATCATGCAGACTGGTCTGATTATGAACAATGGAATTATGGTTGACAATACTGATGACTTGATAGAAAGGGTGATTATGTTTAATGAGGAATATAAGAGAGTCAATAAATGAAAATTTAGAAATTGGTGAGATATATAAGAGTAATTCCTATGGAGATTTTAAGATTGTAGAATTAGACTATATAGATAAGCATCATGAAAAATGGTATTTAATTGAGTTTATAGAAACTGGCTTTTCCTACGTCACTAAAGCTCAATCAATCAAGAAGGGTAGTGTAAAAGACTACATGCTTCCCACTGTCTATGGAGTTGGATATCTAGGTGAGAGGAATCTAATAAATAATAAACATAAAAAATTCATAGGATTATGGAGAGGGATGCTAGGTAGATGCTATAGTGAATCAAATGCTTCCTACAAACAATATGGAGAGATTGGTGTCACCGTTGATGAGAGGTGGCATAATTATAAAAAATTCGCAGAAGATATTCCCAACCTAGAGGGTTATGACGAAGACTTGTATGAAAGAGGATTGCTTGAGCTAGATAAAGACATCAAGCAAGCTGATATTAATAACAAGGTATATTCTAAGGATACTTGCATCTTTATTACGCCAAGCGAGAACGTATCATTCGGAAATGACCGCATGAGGAGAGATGTTTTAGGATACAACCCTAAGGATGGGCTTGTAGAGGTTTATAATTGCAACCAATTCGCAAAGGATAACAATATAGCAATAGGTTCTATCTATAGAAGTATCGATGGCGAATCTCTCGGTGCTGGTGGGTGGGTGTTTATAAATAAGAGCGAGTTTGATGGAGAAGATAATCTTCACAAGAGATGGAAGAAGCATTTTAAAAAATCAAGGAAGAAAATTTCTATAGACGGTATAACTTATAAATCAATATCAGAGGCATCTAGAGTTCTTAAAAGAGGAAGACAGACAATAAGAAAAATGGTTGAAGATGGAAGTGCATATTATATATATGATTGAAGTATAGGAGGAGGTTATTCAATGGCACAGTTATTTTATACTTATTCGACTATGTCCGCTGGAAAAAGTTTAGACCTATTGAAGGTAAATTATAATTATAAGGAGAAGGGTAAGAAAACGATATTGTTCAGCCCCAAGGTTGATACTAGGCATGGTGAAGGGAAAATCACTAGTCGCATAGGAATACAGGAGAGCGCTCTTTCAGTAGATAGTGATTTTAATTTTTATAACTATGTAGAGGAAGGGATGAAGGAGTCAGGAAGAATATATTGCATACTTATAGATGAAGTGCAATTTCTCAAAAGAAAACAAATAGAACAATTGTCTAAAATTGTTGACTTACTAGACATCCCTGTTATGTGCTATGGTCTTAAAAATGATTTTCAGAATAATCTATTTGAGGGGTCAGAAGCTTTATTGCTTTACGCAGATAAGATACAAGAAATAAAAACAATATGTGCTAAAGAGGACTGCGGAAAGAAAGCTATTATGAATGGAAGATTTGTAGATGGTCAGATGGTAGTAGAAGGGGAACAGATAATGGTAGGAGATGAGGAATATTTACCATTATGTAGAAAGCACTATTATAGCCATAATTAGAAAGGATGATGTTATTGAAGAGGAATATAAAAAAAATCGGTGTCGATGTCGACAATACGATTACGAGTTTAGATATTGTACTAGAAGCTATGGCGAAGCATTACGACAAACCCATTCCAGAGATAGATGACATATTAGACTATAATATCTCAAGTGTATACGGAATTTCAGAAGAAGAAGCTTTTGAGTTCTGGGAGAAGAATGAGAGATGGATTTGTACTGAATCCAATAAATGCCCTATATTATCTAAGACAATTAGAGATAATTTCCTACATGATAACAGTGAAATATATATCATAACTGCTAGGAATGGGAAGTATCAAGAGGAGACAGCAAAATGGCTCGAAGAAAATAATATCAAGTACAATATGCTTATCATGACTAATGGTAGGAGCAAGAAGCCAATTATCGAGCACTTCAATTTAGATATGATGATTGATGATAAGCCAGACCTATTCTATGAGATGAAAGGCTCAGATACTAAGATGGTTTGTGTTGATTATGGATACAACAAAGATGTTCCATGCGACATCAGGATAACTAGGGAAGGAGGAATAATCAGTCAATAGAATCCTTCCATGGGAAAATGGAGGAGTTATTATGAAGAAGAAAGATTGTTGTAGATACTATGTATTTGATGAGTATACAAATGAATTTATTGAGGAAAACGGGGAACTGGCAACTGTAAGCGAAGAATTTGTAAAGGACATGAAGAGAGATATAAAGGTGTTATATCTTACGTTTATAGAGAAGAGTGAATTTGAGGATTTTTTCAATGCACGAATAAAGGCAGAGGGGCAATAAGATGTGATTAATTCACTAGATAGTGAAAGTAAG
>CAYRYO010000106.1:0-3525 GCA_964428475.1 uncultured Tissierellaceae bacterium | reverse complement strand
ATCCAGCTATAGGTAACATCATGATTTTAACACCAGCAGCTGCTTCTATAACATCAGTTGAATTAATTCCTTGTAAGAAACCGATGACTATAGTTAAGATCATTGTTGTAAATCCAACAAGTATGATCATAAACCAATTAATATCTGTGTAGCCTAAAATGAGTAGTGAGATAATAATACTCCCAAGGGCTACAATGCCACCTAAAAGACTTTTACCTAAGATAAAGGCATTCTGTGAAACCGGCGATACATTCATAGCACTGATTGTATTGTCTGATTTCTCTTCAACAATACCAAGGGCTATAATCATCCCTGATAACATAATAACCATTAAGATGAGCATATTAGTAAGTTTTGTTTTAAGTGGTGGTACGGTTTTCTGAAAAGATAACATTTCAGACCTAGTATTTTCTTTAGTCGATCCTAATTCATACTGAGCATTTAACATTTCTGCCATATCAATGGCCGATGGATCTTCATTACCTTCAGCAATCATCTGATAGCTATCTCCGTCTGTAACAACACCAACTATATCATCACGTTTAAGCACACGACCTTCTAACTCATCCATGCTAGAAAAAACCTCTACTTGAGCATAAGTTTCCATATACTCAATGTAGTCTCCCGAATCACTAGAGAGCGTTGCATCCCTCCTTGCTATCTTCGCATCTTTACCAAGAATTCTAATAACTTTTTTCAACATTTTTTTACCCTCCTTATACCGTGAGTGGTTTTTTAAATCTTACATTTGATATTGCTAGCAATATAACTCCTGCCACAATAAATACACCAGTGTAAGTTAACACATATCCTACATCCGCATTCCCCTGCATAATACCTTTGAATCCTTGGAGAAGTGGATAAGTTGGTAAGAATCTTATCCAAAGAGGATCAAAACTACCAATATAGTATGAAAAAGCAGGTAACATGAGACCAAGCATGATTAAATACAAAACACCAAATGCTTTACTTATTGTGTCAAAGAAACTAGCAATCAACAAGCCTAAGCAAGAAAATGCAAAGGATGATGCTATAAGAAATACATAAAACAATAGGTAATTAGCTTTGAGCTTCATGATAGGGATAACCACAATACTTGATGAAATAATAACTGTTGTAAGGACGACTAAGGTTTTACTAAAGAGATAAGACCATATTGATGATGTGTCACCGCAAATGCTTTTATAACACCCTGACTCTTATCTAAAAATACATAAGACATAATAATAAAGAATCCCATCAAAGCACCTGAGAAAGCAATAAACACGGGCACTACTGCTTCACGATTGTTAAGCCGCAAAGAAGTACCGATCTCTCTTGTACTCTGCTTATCCTTAACCGCTTCAATCTCATCTGCTGTAAATGTGTGCAGAATATATAATGCTTGCTCCAACCTCTCTGTTTCATATCCTTGCAAATAGTATTGATAAGAAAAGTTACCCGAGGCATCCATTGTTGTCTTGGCCCCAATATCCCCTGTATTATAAGACAAACGAATCATATCTTCTTCATTATCTAAGGTATAGGCCACGCCTTTAACTTCACCTGTCTTCCAGTTCAGTTTTTGGTAAACCTTTGCCATGACCTTCTTTTCCTCCGCGAATAAATGGCTCTCTTCTATACCAGTGTCTTTATTCAATACAGTAAATTCACCTGGTTTTATGGTTAACTCTTTATCTTCAAGAAGTCTGATCTTACCATCTGCAATATCCCTTTCGTACATATAGTCTAAAAGCTCATCTGGGATGTCATTGTATAGGTATTCTTCTGCCTTACCAGCTGGGTTCTCTTTTACCGCCACTAACAAGATAACTAATGCAATGACAGCAACAATTATCTCTATATAGAAGTAAAAACCACGAGAGGCTATCTTCATTTCTTTCATATAGGTGCTAAATAATTTCATTTAAATCAGTCCCCTTCCAGTTACCTGTATAAAAATTTCCTCTAGGGTCGCTTCTTTTGTGTGCATGGTCTGGATGTCATAAGACTTAACAATATTAGCAATTTTCTCTCTATCAGTATCATCTATTGTCTTTAGAGTTTCTTTATATATCTCTCCTTCTTTAACATATTCTATTTCAATTAACTTTTGTCCATATTCTTGTTTTAGATTCTTAGGTGTGTCAATTAGCTTAATCTCTCCGTCAATGATAAAGGCCACACGGTCGCAAAGTTCATCTGCAATATACATATTATGAGTAGTAAGAAAAGATGTTGTGCCTTTGGCCTTACCATCTCGAATAATGTCTTTAATTGTTGCAGCTATTGTAGGGTCAAGTCCAGTAGTTGGTTCATCAAGGAACCATAAGTTAGGATTGTTAATCATAGATCTAGCAAAAGTTAAACGGTGCTTCATCCCTTTTGAAAACTCACCGGCACGGTCATTTTCTCTATCATCAAGTCCAACTAATTTTAAAAGTTCATGCGGATCTCTAGTTGGTACGTCAAAGAGATCTGCATAGTATTTAAGATTTTCTAAGGCAGTCAACTTGCTATAAACATTGGATTGTTCAAATGATACACCAATCTTATTAAAGCGTTCATTTCTTACTTTTTTCAAGTCATAACCCGCAACAATCACTTGTCCTGATTGTTGTTTAAGCAGACCTGTCAAAATATTTTGCACAGTTGATTTCCCAGCTCCTGATGGTCCTAAGAAGCCAAAGGTCTCTCCATCTTCCACTTCAAAACTAATATTTTTCACTGCCAGTTTGTCATCGTTGCTGTAAGAATGAGATAAATTTTTTACTGAAATCATCAAAAACACTCCTTTCATTATATAAAACTAGTTTTGTTTGTCCAGTATCTTACAATATTTCTAAATCAAAGACTTAGATTATTGCATAGATTCTGGATAAGTTCAACTATTTATCAGGATAAACCATTTGATTTAAGCCTTATTTATAGAAACATACCTTAAGCATGTCAATATACATATAGATTTCTTTTTCAATAGCTTTATAGTCGAATTTCATACTGCCATCTTTTATACCTCTTCTAAATTCATCTCCGTATCTTTCTATAGTCCATTTGATTATTTTTATAGCTCTTTTCACATCTATATCATCTTTAAAAAGAGAATAGTCAATATTGTGTGTATAGATTTGACTGTAAAGTTCTATTGGAAAGTCAGGATTTATACGCATTATTTCTTCTGCAGTTTTATCTTGAGAGACCATAAGAGCAAAATCAGCTAAATAAGGATATTGTTGGAATATTTTAAATTTGACCATTGATATTTCTTTTAATCGTAACAATATATCCTTTTGTTCCCAATCTAATTCATTTAATACGCCTTCTGTAATTACTTTAATAGAAAAATATTCCAGATACTTATATAATTTATCTTTAGTACCAAAATAATGGAATAAGAGGCCCTTAGATATGCCAGCTTCTTCTACTATTACATTTGTTGAAGCCTTTTGAAATGTATTTGTACTAAATTCTTTCATAGCACTATTTATAATATTATCTCTTTTTTCTATATCTACATTTACTAATAAATCTTCTATTTTTATCACC
>CAYRYO010000105.1:0-3539 GCA_964428475.1 uncultured Tissierellaceae bacterium | reverse complement strand
TTACCATTAAGATTATTATTTCACCAGCTAAAAAGATGATTATAGATAACGACACTATCCATCACAGGCAAATGCCAGCTTTATTGGAAGAAACAGACCTATTTCTATTTTTTCTCCTGCTTGCCTTTGGTCTATAGGTATAAATGTGGCTTGATCGAAATTTGTATTTTTAGAATGACATTTTGGGCAATATGGTACAAGACGCTTAGGTTTATAGACATGGCTGATTCAGATATACCTATATCTTTAGCCAAGTCTTTTTGTTTGAAATTGCAATCATATATGTTTTTTTCTAGAAGGGTAAATAAAATTTCTTTTTGAGTATCAGTCCAATTTTCTTTCATCCATTCTGTGTAGTGTATAAGATTGTTAACTATGTCATTATCCTCTTCTTTCTCACTTTTAAACAGAATATTGCTGTTTACATAGTTTTCATTTTCATGAATAATCTCTATAGCTTGCCTTGCTCTCCAATATGCTGGTCCATCTGACCCTATGCTTTTTTCATGATTGATATCAGTGGAGATTTCTCCTAATCCTAGTCCAAACCTAATCTTAACTAGGGAGCTTTTCTAATCTTATTGCTATCATATTTTTGGCAAATACTACTACATGAGGCTTACAGTAGTGTTTATTAGGTTAAGCTTATTCCTATAGTATAAGCCAATCTCTGTTTTGACCTCTATACTATACTATTGGACATAAGGTCCTAAATCTCTTTCTTATTCCCTTAAAACATAAAATAGTACCCATACTATTATATACAGGCACTATTTTTACTTTTAACTCTTGTGTATATGTTTTAACATCTTGAAAAACATCTTATCTCTTCTCTTTATTGTGTCTTTATCTTTTCCATCTGAATAATCATAAAATCCCTTTTCAGATTTTACTCCTAACTCATTTTTATCCATTAAATTTGCCAGGATTTCTTGAGGTTTCTTTGCATCACTTAATTCATTAAAGAGATATGATGATATATAATAAAATGTATCTAGTCCACCAAGATCTGCTGTTTCAAGAGGTCCTATTATAGGGTATCTAAATCCTGGTCCGTATTTCATTGCCTTATCTATATCTTCTGCACTTGCTATACCTTGATCTAATATATTAAGCGCTTCTCTAAATACCGCAAATTGAAGTCTATTACCTATGAAACCAGGTGTATCTTTTTTAACTATTACTGGTTCCTTGTCTATATCTTTTACTATCTTCATCATTTTATCTACTGTTTCATCACTTGTATAATCACCCTTTGTAAGTTCAACAAGAGGTATTATGTGAGGTGGATTCCAAAAATGCATTCCTATAAACCTATCCTTTTTATTTAATTTTTCTCCTATCTCAGTAATACTAAGCCCAGATGTATTTGTAGCAAGTATTGTATCGTCAGAAACTATACCTTCTACTTCACTCCAAAACTTCTGCTTTATATCTACTTTTTCTACTATAGCTTCAATTATTATATCTGCATCTTTAAATACTGCCTTATCTACGGAATAACTAATATTATTTACTGTAGCTTTAGCTTCATTCTCAGTCATCAAATTTTCTTCTATTAGGTTCTCATTAAATATAGATACTAGTTTCTTTGAGTTTTCTAAAAATTCTTCTTTTATATCTGTAATCACTACATCATGACCCTTTCTAGCAAATATCTGTGCTATACCAGATCCCATTGTACCTGCTCCTGCTATTCCTACTTTCATCTTCTTACCTCCCATATAGTTAACCCCTAAGATAGGGGAGTTTTACTTTTAATATATTCCAAAACTTGCAATTATAATTGCTGGAATAGATGATAATAATGGTAATAATAATGATGTTACAAATATATCTATATATGATTCTTTGTGAGTCATACCAGTTATTGCAAGTAGAGTTAATACTGCACCATTATGTGGTAGAGTATCTAGTCCACCAGATGCAAGTGATGCTACTCTATGAAAAGCTTCTGGACTTATTCCAGTCTCTAATGCTATTTGATAGTATTTATCTCCAAGTGCTGCTAAAGCTATACCCATACCTCCTGAAGCTGAACCTGTTGCTCCAGCTAATATATTTACTGCAACTGCTTCAGAGATAAGTGGAGATCCTTTTATTCCAAGTACAAAATCTGTTAACTTTGTAAATCCTGGTACTGCTCTTACTACTGCACCAAAACCAACTGCTGCAGATGTATTAATAATTGCCGTGATTGAACCTACCGCTCCACTACTAATTGTTGTAGTAAATCCTTTATATAATTTTATATTTGTGATCATTGAAACTATAATACCTGCTATTAAAGCAACTACTATATCCCACTGAAGTTTTTCTACATTTAATGTGATTATTACAGTTAATAATGGTAGTATTGCTATCATAGGATTTGGTAATACATCATAAGCTGTATCTTTTTCATCTTTAGTATTTTTTGGTTCTGTAAATAATTCTCCTTTTTCTGTATACTTCTTTTCTCTCCATACAAGATATGCATATCCTAGTCCAAACATAAATAGTGCTGCAACTACTCCCATTACAGGAGCTGCCGTTGGTGTTGTATTATAATAATCTATTGGAATAAGATTTTGTATTTGAGGTGTTCCAGGAATTGCTGTCATAGTAAATGTAAATGAACCAAGCGCAATTGCACCAGGTATAAGCTTCCTTGAAATATTTGCTTCTCTAAATAGTGCTACTGCAAGTGGATACATTGCAAATACAACTACAAATAAACTTATTCCACCATAAGTAAGCACAGCACAGCCTACTATTACACCAAGTATTGCTCTCTTGGCCCCAAGTTTCTGAGTAAGCCATTCTGCAATAGCTCTAGCTGATCCAGTATATTCCATTAAATGCCCAAATATTGCACCTAACATAAATACTGGGAACCATGATTTTGTAAAACCTACAAATCCACCATATAAGTTTCTCTATAAGCTTCAAGTAGTGGCAGTCCACCCGTTAATGCAACTACTCCTGCAGCAATAGGAGCAACCCAGATAATAGAGTATCCTCTATATGCTAAAAACATTAGTAATGCCAGACCAATAAAAATACCTAACATAATATTCCCCCCTATATTCTATTGAAATTTAACCTGCCGTCCATCCTCCATCAATTGTCATAGTTGAACCTGTAATATGTTTCCCTGCATCTGAGCAAAGGAAAAGTGCCACTTGACCTATAGTAGAAGGTTCTATCATCTTTTTAACAGCAGCTTTTTGAAGCATAATATCTTCTATTACTTCTTCTTCTGATATTCCGTGTGATTTAGCTTGATCTGCTATTTGATTATCTACTAGTGGAGTTCTAACATAAGCTGGACAAATTGAATTTACTGTAATTCCATATTTTCCACCTTCAAGCCCTGCAGTCTTTGTAAGTCCACTAAGACCGTGTTTTGCTGAAACATAAGCTACCTTGTATTCAGAAGCTACTAGTCCATGAATAGAGTTTAAATTGATTACTCTTCCCCATCCATTTTCTTGCATTGAAGGCCATACATATTTTGTAAGTAAAAATGGTGCTGTAAGCATTAAAGACATCATGAA
>CAYRYO010000104.1:0-3573 GCA_964428475.1 uncultured Tissierellaceae bacterium | reverse complement strand
AAATTACAAGAACCTTTTTAAAAGGATATGGGAAATTACATAGTTTTATTGCAAGGGTAAAGGTTAAAAATATAGATAATAATCAACTAAAGTTGACCTGGCCAGGAGATTCATATAATGCATATGAATTTGAACCTTCACTCTATGATGTGGAGGGATCTTTGTTTCAATTTTATAAGGATAAAGATGATTCTACAATATTATCTGAAGCTTATGGAGATAGCTATAAGTTAAAAAAATCTCAAATAGTAATAGAGTATACTGTAGCCTTCTTAGGAGTCCTTGCTCTTTTATATTGCATTATAATGTTAATATTTGAATTTGTAGCCTTTTTTAGATATAAAAAAAGAAATGAAAGGCATTTAGGAACTTCCTTGTCAAAGTATCATTTAATTACTTTGTTTGAAATCTTATTTGTATTTTTAAACTTATTCTTTATGGTTCAGAAGCTTTTAAATCTTGATACTTTAGCAAAGATTAGACCCCATATCTATTTGTCATTTATTTTTATGATCACTTTATTGGGATACCCTATCTTTGCAATATTTGCCTTAAGGAAATCAGATATTAAAAGAAGGCCGAAAATCAAATATATTTTGACCAGTATTGCAAGTCTATTTGTAAGTTTAAATATCTTTTATTGGCAACTATATTTAATAAGATAATTATCCTAAAAGGGGGTAAAAAGATGTCAAAAATCACAGTAATTCATGGGCAATCACACAAGGGGAGTACTTATAATATTACAAAAGAAATAGTTAGTAAGATTTCAAAAGTGGATACACAAGTTTATGAATATTTCATGCCAAACGATGGGCCTGATTATTGTATAGGGTGTTACAAATGTTTTGATGAGAGTGAGAATAATTGTCCACATGGAGAAAGAGTGCAAGCCATTGTTAATTCAATGGAAATATCTGATATTATTGTTTTTAATTCACCAACATATTGCTATGGAATGACAGGCCAACTAAAGACTTTTCTTGATCATCTGGGGTACATGTGGCTTCCACATAGACCAAATGAGACCATGTTTAAGAAAATAGGTATAGTGGTTTCGACAGCTTCAGGGGCAGGGGCAAAGAAGGTTACAAAAGCATTAGAACAACAAATGTTTTGGCTTGGTATATCCAAGGTATTTAAATATAGCAAAAATGTAAATTCTTCAAGCTGGGAAGCAGTTCCAGATAAGGTTAAGGAATCAATAGAAGATGATATTAATAGACTAGCTGTAAAAATACAGTGTAAAACAAGAAATATAAAGGTAAATTTTAAACTTAGGTTTATGTTTATGGTAATGAGAATGATGCAAAAGACAAATGACTGGAACATGACTGATAAAAATTATTGGAAGGAAAACGGTTGGCTTGAGAGAAAACGTCCTTGGCAAATTTGAGATCTTTAAATTGAGTAAAATTAAGGGGGAAATAAGATGGTGAAAAAGCTTGAAAAAGTCCTATTGTTAATATTTGTATTTTTAATAATCTTTAATTTCAATTCTTTTATTTATAGTCAGAAGGAAGATGTTGTGACACCCTCTGGCTTATCTAAATCACAACTACATAATACAATAGAATCCTATGTAAAAGAACATAAGGATACCACTGCAGGTCTTGCTATCTCTGTATTCAATGATAAGGAAGAACTCTACCTAGGCTACCGGGGCTATGCAGATATACAAAATCAAGAGATGGTTTCTGAAGATACAGTTTTTGAATGGGGTTCCGTTTCTAAACTACTGATTTGGGTTAGTGTCTTTCAGTTATGGGAAGAGGATAAAATTGACTTAAATGAAGATATTCGTACTTATTTACCTGAGGATTTTTTGAAAAAGGTAAACAAAGATGAGAAAATAACCATGGTAAACCTTATGCACCATGAAGGTGGATGGCAGGAGGCTGTTGTAGATTTATTTGTTGAAGACATAAAAGATGTGCAAAATCTAAAAGATACCCTGCAAAAAACGGAGCCAGAACAAATATATCCTGTTGGAAAGTATAGAGCATACTCTAATTGGGGTTCTACCCTTGCAGCATATATAGTTCAGGAAATTACTGGGCAAAAATACTATGAATATGTACATGAAAACATTTTTAAACCTTTAGGCATGGAAAATACAGCTTTACTGCCTGATCTTAGAGACAATCAATGGGTTCAAGAAAAGCGTAAAGAAATCAAAGGATATACACTTGCAAATAAGGTTTTTGAAAGGGATTTCGATCATATTGCGCTTTATCCCTCTGGAATGGCTACTGGTACATTAAAAGACCTGGAAAGATTTGCCAAGGGTTTAATATCTTATAAGGGCCAAGAAAATCTTTTTAAAAAAGAAGAAACAATCAATACATTGTTAAGTCCAAGCCTATATTATGAAGGCACTGAATATCCAAGAAATGCAAATGGTTTTTGGTTTGAAGAATTTTCCGTATCAACTTTAGGCCATACTGGTACCACAAGAGCATTTTCTACTAACCTTTTAATGGATCCAATAAGTAAGACATGTGCTATAGTTATGACAAATCAAAGCTATGAATCAATTTATAATTTTGGAATAATGCCTTTAATTTTTGGTGAATTTAATCCAAGTCAATCCCCTATAGGACAAGGGAAAATAGAAAATATAGATGGAATATACCTAAGCTCAAGGACCTTTTTAAAAGGATATGGAAAGCTACATAGTATGATTTCAAGGGTAGGGATTAAAGATATAGATAATAATCAATTAAAGCTTACTGCGCTAGGAACTTCACTTAAAGGATATGAATTTAAAGAGTCACTTTATAATGTAGATGGTTCCCTATGGCAAATTTATAAAGATAAAGATGGATCCATCATAATGTCAGCCGGTGCTCAGGATTTTGTTAAGTTAAATACATTTCATGCCATAATAGAATACGCATTAGTATTTTTAGCTATCCTTGTTTTATTATATTCTATTATTATGCTAGTAGTAGAATTAATAGTTTTTATAATATCTAGAAGAAGGGATAAATCATATTTTGAAACATCTTTCGCCAAGCTCCACTTATTTACTTTGTTTGCAGTAATACTTGTATTTTTAAATATATTTATTATGGCTTATAAAATGCTAAGCTATGACATTTTAGAAAACATTAGACCCCATGTCTATTTATCATTCCTATTTATGATGACCCTATTGGTATATTTTATCTATTCAATATTTACCTTAAGGAAATCAAATATTAGGGGGAAGAAAAAAGTTAAATATATTTTAACTAGTATAGGAAGTCTAATTGTTTGTTTAAATATTTTTTATTGGCAATTATATTTAATAAGATAATAGTTTGAAAAATAATAAATCAAATAACACCACTGGTGTCATAAAAATGACCATTGGTGTTATTTTTGTACATAAAAGCAATTGTTTTGCTATTATATAATTGAGGTGATGACGATGTCAGAGAATATTATAAAAAATGAGAAAAAAGAATATGGGGTAATGCAAAACATAATTTACTTAGTTAAAAATATGTGGAAATGGGAAAAAGGATGGGGAGTACAGCAAGATGTATGATATGCAGTCCCATTACTATAAAGATGATCTAGGGGGTC
>CAYRYO010000103.1:0-3584 GCA_964428475.1 uncultured Tissierellaceae bacterium | reverse complement strand
TTATAAGATGACTTTTGAATTAAATGAATTAATAGAGATTGAAAGACTATGGGAACCGATGGAGGTATAACAGTATGTATACAAAAAATGAAATACTTAATTTGGCAAAAAAACAACTAGCACTTGATTTTAATTGTCAACTATCAAACTTTGATAAGGAAGGAAATACTATCACTAAAAGTATACTTAGAGAAGGTAGGCGTATCTATAGGAATGATGAATGCTTCTTAAAAATATTGTGTATAGAAGGAAAAGCAATAATCTGTGCAGATGATAAAATTATACCATGGCTTGAAAATAATATTTTAAACTTAGATGGATCTTGGTTATTTGACTACGTTAATTTAAGGAAAATAGACAATAAATTAAGGCAGTTCGGTTATGAAATAGCTAAAATACCTATCTATTACTTACCAGATCCAGCTAAATCTGATATTAAATCTTTTAATAAAATGAGATGGTTTGAAGGAGATGAGATATTACAATTTAAAGGTGATAATAGATTCGAAGAAGCTTTTGCTTTCGGAGAGTTTTCTCCAGATGTTCTAGGGGTTGCAGCATTAGATGGAGATCATATTATGGGTATGGCAGGAGCTAGTAAAGATAGTAAAACTTTATATCAGATAGGGATTGATGTATTACCTGAGTATACAGGACAAGGTATTGGAACGAATTTGGTTGCAATATTAAAACAAGAGTTATTAGGTCGTGGAAAGGTTCCTTTTTATGGAACGTCAGTATCTCATATGGCATCGAGAAATATTGCTATAAATGCTGGTTTTTTTCCTGCATGGACTGAATTATATTCAAAGGAGAAAAAGATTTAAGAATTGGGGGATATAGTCATAAATATCTATTTTGTTAGGCATGGAAAAGAAGAAGAGGGATTTAGAGGAGGATGGAGTCAAAAGGGATTAAATGATGAAGGCAGAAACCAATCAAAAAGGCTCGCTAATTATTTGTATAAGCATAAAAAGGAATTTAATTTTACTAGGATAATCAGTAGTGATTTAAACAGAGCAAAAGAAACAGCACTTTATATAAGTGATAAGATGAATATAGCTTTAAGTAACTATATAGATCATTTTAATTGTTGACCCAATGCTTGAAATTTAGAAGATCTTATATTAAAAAAAATGAAAGCAGTGAGCATCAGTAAAGGAGAAAACAAATGATAGGACTTGGTTGTAATTATTTTCAGGAGTTAATTGATTTAATAGAAAGAGAAGAAATTGAAGATGGATTAAAAGAAATTGCTAAAAGGTTGGAATACCAATATATAAACCATAAATATCTCTTATATTAAAAAAAGAAAATTGGTATCTTATTGATTATTATATTAAGGAAGAAAGAAAATTTAACAATCAGAAAGATAATACAGAATGAATATGAAAGAGCTTCCCATATTACAAAATCTTGTAAAGGTTATTCAAGGGGCTTTGAAGGAGAGACCTATGAATGGATAAAAGAATGGAAAATGGCGCAGTAAGAAGTTTTTTATCATGTGATATAGAAAATACAAAGGCTATTAAAATATATGAGGGTCTGGGATATAGAAGGAAAACAGGGCGAGGTCAAATAAATATGGAAAGATATTGATAAATTTAGTTTAATAAATCTTATTATTTTATATAGAGAGGAGAATATACAATGTTATATATTTTTATGGGACAAAGTTGTACAGGTAAATCAACTATAGCTAATAAAGTTAAAGAGTTGACAGGAGCTGAAATATTTACTGGTAAGGATTATTTAAGAATGGCAAAGAATGAGAAAGAAGCTTGGGGATTATTCCATGAAATGATGTCAAATGCAGCTTCTAATGAGGGGGAAACTAATGAAGCAATAATATATGTAATAACAGAAAAAGCACAGTTAGATAGGATAATAGATATAAAAGACTCATTCAAAGTAAAGTTTAACACCCCTTTAGACACCATAAAATCAAGATTTGCAAAAAGAATGAATGGTAATTTACCACAGCCTGTTGAAAAGATGCTGGAGAAACAATATGAAGAATGGAAATTCATAGATGGAGATGTTAACGTGGATTCTAGTGAGGAAAATGATATTAAAAAAATAGTGAAATTGATACTTGGGTAGATTTTTGAAAATACTTTAATAACATTAAATTGAAATTAAAAAGATTAAAAAAGTAGGTGAAATCATGAGAAATGAAAAAGAAGTTTTAAATCAATTACTGACATTTGCTGAAAATAATAGCATGGTAAGATCCGTTCTATTAAACGGATCACGAGTAAATCCTAATATAGATAATGATATATTTTCTGATTATGACGTTAAATTTGCAGTAACTGACCCTGAATACTTTTTAAATAACCAAGAGTGGATTAAGTATTTTGGAGAAATAATTATAATGCAACAAAATAATATACAGGAGCATGGTGAGGAGTGGTATATCTTTCTAATGATTTTCTCAGATGGTGTAAGAATTGACTTATCTTTTATAAAAGCAGAAAATATATCTACTTATCTAGATGATAGCTTGACGCTAAAACTCATGGATAAGGATAATATAATTAAAGATTTAGATTCACCAAGCGATAAATCATACTTTATTCAGAAACCAAGAAAAGAAGAATTTTACAAAACAATAAATAATTTTTGGTGGGTCTCAACTTATGTAGCAAAGGGAATATGGAGAGAAGAACTTCCTTATGCCAAATATATGTTTGATGTTATTGTTAGAGAGTCATTAAAAAAGTTAATTGATTGGTATATTGGAATGAAACATAATTGGGAAATAAATACTGGTACTGTGGGGAGATGGTTTGAAGAATTGTTACCAAATGAACTATGGGAATCTTATAAAAAGACATATGTAGGATCTAATTACGAAGAAATATGGAGTTCTCTTATGGAAGCTGGAAATTTAGCAAGAATACTAGGATTAGAAATAGCTAATCAATTAGAATATACTTATCCAATAGAAGATGATGAACGTGTGGTTAAATATCTAAAATGGATATATGAACTACCTAAGGATGTATTAAATCAATAAAAAGGAGTAATTAATTATTATTAAATTCGATGAACTTCGTGAAAGGCCGATTAAAGGATTAGATTATAAGATGACTTTTGAATTTGATGAATTAAAAGATATTGAAAAACTATGGGACTCAATGGAGGAGTAGATTAAATGAATAATACAAACGAAGATTGTATATTTTGTAAAATTATAAAAAAGGAAAAGAATGCAGAGATAATATATGAAAATGAAAAGATAATATCTTTTTTAGACATTGATCCTATAAATAATGGACACCTATTAGTAATACCAAAGAAACATTGTCTGGATTTAGATGATTTAGACGAAGAAATTGCAATGCATATAATGAAGTTCTCGATTAGAGCTACAAGAATTTTAAAAAAGATATTTAACCCTGATGGTTATAGTATAATGCAAAATGGTGGATATTTTAATGATATTGGACATTATCATATGCATATATTTCCAAGATATAAGAATGATGGTTTTGGTTGGACTTATGGTGAAGTAAATGAAAATAAATATAGTATGGAAGAAATGAAAAATATGATGAAGAATGAAATGTTAACTGATA
>CAYRYO010000102.1:0-3594 GCA_964428475.1 uncultured Tissierellaceae bacterium | reverse complement strand
ATATAATAATAGATGCAGATACATCACATTTATAATAAGACAAAGGAGTGAAAAATAGCTATGGATGATTTAAAATCAATTATTAAAGACAGTAATAATATAGTGTTTTTTGGTGGTGCGGGAGTATCTACAGAAAGTGGAATACCTGATTTTAGATCTCAAGCTGGTATTTATACTAGTAAGAAGAATACTCATCATTCTCCTGAATATATGCTTAGTCATACATGTTTTAAAAGAGATACAGATGTTTTTTTTGATTTCTATAAAAACAATATGATATATTTAGATGCAAAGCCAAATGAAGCACATAAAGCACTTGCAAGACTTGAAGGACAAGGTAAATTGAAAGCTGTGATTACGCAAAATATAGATGGACTTCATCAAATGGCAGGATCTAAAAATGTACTAGAACTTCATGGATCTATCTATAGGAATTATTGTGTTAAATGCAGAAAGACATTTGATATAAATTATATATTGAAAAATAAAGGAGTTCCTATCTGTGATGAATGTGGTGGTATTGTAAGGCCTGAAGTAGTCCTATATGAAGAGGGCTTAGATATGAGTGTGTTAAATAAATCTATAGAATATATTAGATCAGCAGATGTATTGATAGTTGGAGGTACTTCATTAGTTGTTTATCCTGCAGCAGGATTGCTTGATCAATATATGGGAGACAAACTTATACTTATAAATAAATCCAATACTCAATATGATAATAAAGCATTTATGACATTTAATGAGAGTATAGGAACTGTATTAAATGAGGCAATAAATTATTAGGGGTGATGAAATGGAACAGTATAAAAAGGATTTTATTGATTTTATGGTAGAGTGTGAAGTTTTAACTTTTGGAGATTTTACTACTAAAAGCGGAAGGAGTACTCCGTTTTTTATCAATACAGGAAACTATATGAATGGACAGCAATTGAAAAAGCTTGGAGAGTTTTATGCTAAAGCTATCAAGGAGAATTTTCAGGATGAGTTTAATGTACTATTTGGCCCTGCCTATAAGGGCATACCACTTGCTGTAACTACATCTATAGCACTTAAGGATATATATGGAATAGATGTAAAATATTCATCTAATAGAAAAGAAACAAAAGAGCATGGAGATAAAGGAAACTTCCTAGGATATAAACCTAAAAAGGCAGATAAGGTGATTATAATTGAAGATGTCACAACAGCAGGAACTTCAATTTATGAAACTATGCCTATTATAAAAGGAGATAGTGATGTAGATGTACTCGGTCTAATTATATCAGTAGATAGAATGGAAAGAGGCAAAGGCAAAAAGTCTGCTTTAGTAGAATTAAAAGACAAATTCAATATAAAAACCCATTCTATAGTGAATATGAGGGAAATAATAGAGTATCTATACAATAAAGAAGTGAATGGAAGAGTTATACTTGATGAAGAGATAAAGGGAGAAATAGATAAGTACTATGAAATATATGGTGTATAATAATTTGCAGAAAATTTAACCTTAGAAAAGTGTATTGTTAAACTATACTAAATATTAACTATATTTAGTATAGTTTAATTTTATTCAAGCATTAAATAAATGTATAAAATTGTCTAAATGTAGTATATAATGTAGTATAGTATGAATATAAAAGGGAGATGAAGCAATGAAAAAAATTAGTACGAGAATAATATTAACAGTATTAATATGTTCTATTTCTATGGCACTGCTAGTTGGAACAGTGAGTATGTTTAAAAGCCTATCTATAGTAGAAAGAGATGCTAGACAAAAGATTTTAGAAACTACTAAAATACATGGTGGAGAAATAGATAACGATTTAATAAAATATGAGTCAATAGTAGACAGTTTACATTACTTAGTTGAGAGTACCATTGAAATGGATAAGATGAGGCAAGAAGATTACTTAGTGAATTACTCTAATTATATTCTAAAACCTATAGCAGAAAAACTAACTACTACAAATTTAGACAGTGCTGGAATTTATGTAGCTATAGACTCAAAATATACAAATAGAACTGAAGGGTCTTGGGCTGCAAATGTGGATGGAAAGCTAGTGTCATCAATACCAACAAATGTCGCAGGTAAATCAAAGGATGATCCAAATGCATCTTTTTATTATAATGCAATAAATTCAGGAGGACCAGCATGGACAGATCCATACTTTAATAATGCAGGTTTAAATGTAGTTACATATTCAATGCCAATAGAAATAAATGGATCAGTAATAGGAGTAGTAGGTATGGATTTACAAGTAGAAAGCTTGATTGAGAAAGTAAAAAATATAAAATCATATGATACAGGCTATGCATTTCTACTTAATCCTCAGCATGACTATTTAGTCCACCCGACTTTAGACATAAATAGCAATTTAAAGACTATAGAAAATGGTGCCTTAAGTGAGCTTTCTACAAAAATAAATAGCGATGAATCTGAAGTTATAGATGTTGAGTTTGGTGGAGATGAAAAAATAATTGCTTTTACAAAGCTTAATGATGGCAAAGTATTGGTATTAACCGTACCAAAAGGTGAAGTACTTGAAGAAGTGGAAAATACATTTTTATATATTGGAGCTATAATACTCGTATCATCAATCCTTGCAACAATCTTAGCTTGGATAATTGGAAGTAGGATTTCCAAGCCAATAACAATGGCTACTAATATAATAGATACAACATCAAAACTAGATCTCATAGACATAGAAGAGACAAAAGAACTTCAAGGACTTTTAAACAGAAAAGATGAAATAGGTAAAATGTTTAGAGCAACAGGATTATTAAGACGGGAAATGAGAAATATAATAAACCAGATAGAAGAAACTACAAATAGCATAGTATCAAACACAGAAAATGTAACTCATGCTACACATGAAACCACTGAGTCAATAAATGATGTGGCGAAGACAGTAGAAGAACTTGCTGAAGCTTCAATGGGACAAGCAGAAGATGCCGAAAATAGTTCAGAAAAATTAAATAAGCTAGCTGAAGAAATAAGGCTTGCAGTAGAAGATGGGGAAGTTGCAGTTGAAAGTTCTATAAAGGCCCAAAAGAACACTGAAGAAGGCTCAAAATCAATGGAACAAGTAATTGGAAAATTCAATATAACCAACAAATCCACAAAAGAATTAGTAAAAAGTGTAGACTCTTTGATGGTTAATTCAAAATCAATAGGAGAGATACTTGTTACTATAATGAGTATTTCAGAACAGACTAACCTACTAGCTTTAAATGCAGCAATAGAAGCAGCTAGGGCTGGAGAAGCTGGACGTGGTTTTGCGGTAGTAGCAGAAGAAATAAGGAAGTTATCTGAAGAAACTGGAAGATCAACCAAGAGTATAGAAGATATATTGGCGAATATACAAAATGAAGTAGAAAATACAAAAGAAAACATGGATTTATCTGAACTAGCTTTAGGAGATGCAAATATAAGTCTAGAAACTGCTAAAAAGACATTTGATGAAATCTATGAAGCTACTATGTCTGCAATTAGTGGAATAAAAGAATTAAATAATAGATTGGAAAGGGTGGATGAAGATAAAGAAGAAGTCGTATTTGCAATACAAAGCATATCTTCAGTAACAGAGGAAACAGCAGCTTCTACAGAAGAGCTTT
>CAYRYO010000101.1:0-3630 GCA_964428475.1 uncultured Tissierellaceae bacterium | reverse complement strand
TACCACCGTCGTGGATATTACACTACTAATCTTAGTATGTTTGACAAAGAACCAAAAAATCCCATGCAAGCATTTCTGCCTACACGGGCTCTGTATTAATTAGTTATTTATGATTGTTAATGTTACGTCTTCTTCATTTTGTCCAACCGCTATGATTACTTCCTGATCGTCTTTTGCCGCTCTGATTAATTCTGGGCTGTTATCTTCGACTATCTCCCAGCCTTCATCTTCAAGAGTCTGCATGTAGTCTGTCATGACTGTTTCTGCATCAGCATCTTCAATTGTATAAATTGCCTTTTCCATATGATCTTCACTTGCTTCTTCATGATCAATTAGTTTAGCATCTGCTGTAGCTTCAGGTAAGTACTCAAAAACTACCTTATCTTCCAGATCTTCAACTTCTTCTTCCTCAGCTGTCTCTTCACCGTCTTCAGTTTCTACTACTTCTTCTGTATTAGCTTCATCAGATGAATCCTCTTCAGTAGTTTCTTGATTGCCACAACCTACTAATAAAGTTAGTGTTAGAATAAGACCTAATAGCATATTTCTATATTTTTTCATTATGGTTTCACCCCTTATTGTTGATTTTTGTAATATATTTTTTGTAGTTGCCTACTAAATGATTTTCGGAAACTATTTTCTTTTTCTAATAAATACAAAATCCCACACAAGTATTTCTACCTGTACGGGATCTTGTTGTATCTATAATCTAGTTAGTCATTACTTTTTACAGTTTTAACTTTTTAGATTATTGATTTAAAGTTGTTCTTTGAACTTCTAATTCTGGTAATAATATGTCTAGATAATTGTTACCTTTAGTATTTAAACTAGCTTTTGCATCTGGAGCTACAGTTACATTAATATCTTTAGTTACTGTTGAACCACCACCTGTAGCTACGATAGTTAATACAAACTTATCATTTCTTTCAGCACCTTTTATTGCTAATCCAGGGCTATTGTTTCCTGTGTATGAGAAGTTGTTTAATACATAACCATCTTTATTTTCTACTACGTTTGATACTCTATAGTTTCGGCTTACAGTTGAAACTGCAACATCATACTGGTCTAGATACTTCGCATTTGCAAAGTGATCCTCTATTCCTGTTATTTCTGTTGTATCTGGTCCTACTGTCCAAGTATCTTTAACATCAATAGTTGTTAATGTTGGAGCAGCATCTGAGATAGTTAATGTTCTTGCTGCTGTTGTTAATACTTCTGTTTGTGTTTGTGTTGTATCTTTGTAAACTGATACTGTTACATTTTGCTTAGCATCTTTTCTTAGATATTGAGCAGTTGTAACATCATATAGGTCTTTCCACATTAATTGGTCAGTTCCACCTACGACAGTCCACACATCACCAACATATTCAATTTTTAATTTACCTTGTGTGTTTTCTTTTATATCGATGTACGCAGCTGGAATTGTTACGTCCGCGCCATTGTACTTACCACTTAGTGTTACTTTTCTTAGGTGATCGCCTGTAGCTGCTTCTGCTAACTCAGCTTTAGCAATTTTAACATCATCAGTTATATATGCTCCTGTAGCGTTAGGAGAGTTTTTAGTTGGTATATATACTTTACCTACTTCATCCACATGAATATCACTTACTTGAGCGATATTGATGATTGATAATACTTCTGTTTTCACAGGACTTACTGATTCTACTTCTTTATCACTTTCTTGCCTTGCTATTTCAAAGTTCATAGCCATACCGCTTGTTACAGCTGTTGGTGCATTACCTCGATCTGCTTTAAGTGTTAAAGTATTTGAGTTAATATCAATCTTTCTAGTTGCATTGTTTGTTAAGTTTGTACTTGCATCCTCAGCGCCATTCATAAAATCTGCTCCTGAGTATAAGTCTTCTGCACCTTTGTATGTTGCTCGTACAAAGTACTCATATCCAGCAAATTCTGTTCCTTTTAGGCCACCATCTTCAGCGCCAGGTTGTGAAGCTTTAAAGAATTCATAAGCTTGTTTTACCATAGCTTCATTTTCCATTGTTCTACCATATTGGTCAACAAAGATAAAGTCTGTAGCATTTACATTATCAGCTAGTGTTACTTTTGCTGTTCCTTCGTGTACTAAAGCATTTTCCATGTCTACTGTCTTAATTCCAACTGGTCGAGCTTTATCTTGCACTGATAACATCAAGCTTGATGTGTTTCCACCAATAACGATTGATGTTAATGAAATTGGCTGATCAATACCGTCTGTAGCTCTTGATTTACTCCAAGGTATCTCTTCTGCTACATATATCAATTCAGCTGTTCCATCTTGTTTCTCTTTTAGAACTAAATTTGCATTTGTCGGTGCATTAAATTGTAATGTTTTAACACCTGATTTTCTTGCTAGTGTATTGAAGTTTGTAATTCTCTCTCCGTTTTGATCTCTTGCAACGAAGTCAATTACTACATTTTCACCTTCAGCAACGATTCCTGCCGGTGCTAACATATCGAACTCTGCTAATACTGTGTTTTCACCTATAACAATGTTTTTAACTGTTTTGTTTCCAGTTTTTGATGCAATTGCTGTAATGTTTACTTCTCCACCTTGGTCTACGTTCATTCCTGGAGTTACAGCTGCCATCGCATATTCTTCTCCACCAATTACCAGAGTTTTAATTTGAGTAGCAACTTCTAGTTTTTCGATTAACAATGGGTTGTCTGATACGAATGTAATGTCACCTTTCAAATAGTTAGTTGATGACATATAGTTTCCATTTTGGTCTACCGCTTGGAAAGCCATTTCGTATTCATCTGCTTTAAATCCTTGTGGTAATTCTTCAACTATTTCTGAAGTACCTTTCTTAACAAATCCTGCTACGTTTAATTTATCTAATGATCGCGGTTGACCAATTGTAAATTCTTTTTGTACGGATACTCCCGTTTTAGCGTCTACACCTGTTAGGTATACTTTTTCGCCAAATCTGAATTCTTCTCCCGCAGATTTTTTAGCTAATATTAATTCTCCAGTAGTACGGTTTGGTCTTACAGGTTCACCTGTACTTGATGTCCAAGTAATACTTGTTGTATTTCTTACGGACTCACCATACTGATCTACTACATCATAGAATACATGTGCAGATTTACGGTCATCTCCAGTTAAAGCTACGTCATCAGAGATAACAATTTCTTTTACAAACTGATCTTTTATTTCTACAGATCCTTTTGCCACTTCTTCACTATCTACTGTAGCTGTTACTGTGTGAACACCTTTAACTAATTTTCCGTCAGCTTCAAATGTTGCTACTGTATTATCAGCATTCCACTTGAAAGTTCCTGCTACTGCTGTAGTTCCTCTAGTAACTGCTAATTTAACATCTTCAACATCTGCTGCTTTGTTGAAGGTTACTTTAAGTGTATTAGCGTTAATAGCACTTACTGATTCAACTGTAAGTTCTTCTTCAATAACTTCAAGGTCTGCAATCGCTTCTTTTTTGTCTGCTAAGTAGCCTAACCATCTTTCTACTAATGCATCTGCTTTAGCTGCGTCAGATAATTCATCATATGATGCTTCTGCTGCTGCGATAGCTTTGTTTGCTACTTCTAATTCTTCTTCAGTTAGACCTTCTAATGTTGAAACATTCGGAACTGCTCCTACTAAATCAACAAATGTAATACCTAGAGGTT
>CAYRYO010000100.1:0-3667 GCA_964428475.1 uncultured Tissierellaceae bacterium | reverse complement strand
CTCCAGCTATCGCTATCCTCTTTTTTTGGCCATAGCTTAGGAAATGAGTTGGCTTGTCTTTTAAATCTAGTGCCTTTACCTTATCCAATGCACTTATTGTCTTTTCTTCAATTATTTTTTCTTCTATATTTAAATTTCTAAGTGCAAATGCTACATCATCATATACTCTGGAATAGAATATTTGTTTTTCTGGGTCTTGAAATACTATGCTTACATTCTTTCTATACTCTCTTAGAAATTTTTTATCGTATTTTAAAACCTTTTCTTTATATTTAACTGCACCTCTTGTAGGTTTTAACATCCCTAAAATATTAAGAAGTAATGTCGATTTACCTGATCCATTAGCTCCTATTATTCCAATGACATTTCCCTTGTCTAAGTCCATATTTATATTTTGTAATGCCCTTGTACCATCACTGTATTCATATTCTAAGGATTCTACTTTTATCATTTAATCACCTACTTTAAATTCTCCATTATATAATTTTGCATCTAAGGAGTTTACCATATCTTTATACCTTAATAATACCCTAATAAACAATGATTTTATAAGTAAGGCTGTAGAATTAAGGCTATTTTTAAAACCACTATATCCAAACCTAACTTCTTGAGCCATATGTATGTTTATTGACTCCTCAAGAAAAATAAATATAAATCTATATATTAATACCAATAACTCAACTATTATAGCAGGAATCCTCATCTTATTAAATACTATAATCAATTTATTTAGTGATGTAGTAAGAGATAAAAAGAAAGTTAAAGATAATGATGCAAATACTCTTATAGCAGTGTTTATAGATTGAAGAATAGATTCATCCGTTATTCCAATGTATTTACTTCCTATTTTCATACTATAAATATATACATCTTTACTAGAAATGCTAAAGAGAATTGTAAGGGTACTGATAAACAAAAATGACATGGGAATAATTAATATCTTTATATATTTCTTAAATGGTATTCCCGCTACAAAAGTAGTTAAAAACACCATGGAACAAAATATAGCAATATTTAAATAATTATTATTAATAGTTATAGCTATAATTAAGCATATAGCTATAACTATTACTTTAAGCATTGGGTTGAAATCTGCTAATTTATTTGTATAAGCATACTTATCTATTATTAGCAACTTTTCTTTTCTCCTTAAAACTTCCCAATATATATCCTATAGCACCGGCACCTATAGCTACTTGAAGTGAAAATAAAAGAGATTCGATTTCTCCACTTGGTGGTTCCCATAGTGGTTCTGCCCAAGGTTCATATTGCGGATTGATTTCTGCTATAACATCTCCCGCTTGTCCGTCTGCACCACCAAATTCAGATCCACCTTTGATTATTAAAGGTAATATAACTATTCCAATAATTAATAATACTAATATTAAATTTGTTTTACTAGATTGTTTCAAGGCTAATCACTCCTTCTTTTTTATATTCTACTAATAGATTGTATACCATTACAGTGATTATTCCCTCAACTATAGCTAGAGGCACTTGAGTTACTGCAAATACTGTTAAAAAACTAAGCCAAGATCCCATTAAGCCTGATACTGGGTCTGGAAATGCTACAGCTAATTGTGTAGCTGTCACCACATAAGTAAATAAATTGCCTAATGCTGCAGCTAAAAAAACTACAAATCCTCTATTTATGCTTTTATTTTTCAACAAAATATAAATACCATAAGATACAAATGGCCCTGCTATTGCCATTGAAAATATATTCGCCCCAAGTGTAGTTAAACCACCATGAGCAAGTAGTAGTGCTTGAAATAAAAGTACAATAGTTCCTACAACTGTCATAATAGTTGGGCCAAATAATATAGCACCAAGACCTACTCCTGTAGGATGAGAACATGATCCTGTAACTGATGGAATTTTAAGTGCAGATAGAACAAATACAAAACCTCCTGCAAGCCCTAATAAGACTTTAGCATTTGTGTCTTCCTTCATTACACTATTTAAATTTTTAATCCCATAGATCAAAAAGGGTAAAGATAATACCCCCCAAAGCAATGCCCATTTCCCTGGTAAATAACCTTCCATTATATGCATACCATGACTAATACTAGGCATCCACAATAACATTAAGGCTAAAAAACCTCCTAACAAATTGCTTCTTTTCATAAAACATCCTCTCCTTTAGTATAAGTTTTTTAAAGCTTTTATAAGCATTTCATTATTGCCTCTATTTTTTATAGCTACTCGTATATGATTATTTCCCAATGCCTTAAAACTAGCACACTTTCTAATTACTATTCCATATTTTAAGAGCGAGTTAAACACATATTCCTCATTATACTTTAATAGTTTGATAAGTATATAATTGGAATGAGTTTTGTATACCTTTATTCCCTTTATTTTAGATAGTTCTTCTAACAAATAGTTTCTTTCACTTTCTATATAAGCTTTGCTTTTTTTTATGTAGTCTATATCATCAAAGATATATTGACCTGCAATATCTGCAAATGCATTTACAGTCCAAGGCATTTGTAAATTTGATATTTCTTTTATTATTGCTTGTGAAGTAAGGCCATATCCAAGTCTTATTCCAGGAATTGCAAAGAATTTAGTTGCAGCCCTTATTATTCCTAAGCCTTCATATTTATGCTCTTTAAATAGGTCTACACTATCATAATCCTGGGGTGCAAATTCAAAAAATGCCTCATCCAATAGCAAAATCGCTTGTCTTTCTCTTGTTATTTTATATACTTCGATTAAAGTTTCCTCTTCTATTCTAAGTCCTGTAGGGTTGTTTGGATTTCCAAGTATTAATAAATCACCTTTTCTAAGTGTTTTCTCCATTTCACTTAGATTGATAGTAAAATCATCCTTATATGGAATTAAAATCACTTGTTTTTTATGGACCAAAGCTCTTTCTTGGTATTCTGAAAATGAAGGAGTCATTGTAATCACCCTATCAGCAAGGCTAGTAAATATATCTATTATCTCAACTGCACCATTGCCTACTACTATATATTCTTCCCCAGATCCTAGATATTTAGAAATTGATAATTTTAGCTTTCTATATTTTATATCTGGATATGATTTTACATTTTCAAAGTTTTTTATTAAGACCTCTTCTAGTCCTTTAGGAAGCCCTAATGGATTTATATTGCTACTAAAATCTACTAGATCCCCATCATAATACCTTTCATATGACAATAAATCTCCACCGTGTTTCATCTATTCACATCCTTAACAATCTAATATCAATCATCTTTCTTGGCTAAAATCAAAGATATATAATCCCTATCTTCCATTATTTCCGCCCTATCTTCAAGTATCTTTTCCCCTTCAAAGCTCACTCTTTTGATATATTTATATTTAAAATTATTCTCCTCTAGTATGTTAAGTGTTTTTTCTTTATTTCTTAAGGTTTTAAGTATAACTACCGATTTTAATCCCCTAAGTTTTTCTTCTTCCAATTCATCACAAAGTATAAAATCATCACCCTTTGTAGTCAATGGGATTTTCATAGATCCAGCTGCAGCGATAAATGAAGGTATTCCAGAAACTATTTCAATCTCTACTTCCTCGCCTTTTAGCTCATCCATAATATATGCAAATGTACTGTAAACCATAGGATCACCTATAGTCAAAAATGCACCTCTCTCTCCGTCTGGTATTCTATTGATTATTATACTTGCTGCATCTTTATAGTTTT
>CAYRYO010000099.1:0-3686 GCA_964428475.1 uncultured Tissierellaceae bacterium | reverse complement strand
GTATGTTTATAGGTGGAATGCTTCCATTCTTATTCTCAGCTCTTACTATGGATGCAGTGGGTAAAGCAGCGTTTGCAATGATAGAAGAGGTAAGAAGACAGTTTAAAGAAATGCCAGGAATAATGGAGGGTACTACAACTCCTGACTATGCTAATTGTGTAGATATAAGCACAAAATCAGCACTCAGAGAAATGATAATACCAGGACTATTAGCAGTAGTAGTTCCGGTAGTAACAGGTCTTGTCTTAGGAGCAGAGGCACTAGGTGGCCTTCTTGGTGGGGCGCTTGTTACTGGAGTACTAATGGCAATATTTATGTCTAATGCTGGTGGAGCATGGGATAATGCTAAAAAATATATAGAAGAAGGTCATCATGGTGGTAAAGGCAGTGAAGCTCACAAGGCTGCCGTTACTGGAGATACTGTAGGAGATCCATTTAAGGATACTTCTGGGCCATCTCTTAATATATTGATAAAACTTATGACTATAGTATCATTAGTTTTCGCTGGAGTATTTGGAAATGGAATATTCTTTTAATAAATAGATAATTAGAAAATAAAAAATCCCTCATATGAGGGATTTTTTATTTTCACTGTAATAAGATTGTAACATATGATATAATTATGTAGTTAAAATACAAAACTAAAAGGTAAGTGATATTATATGATTATTAAAATTAACAATATAAATATAAATCACAAAATACAAGGAGAAGGAGAAGATGTAATTATATTACATGGATGGGGGGCTAATATAAATACCGTAATGGCAATAGTAGATGCTATAAAAGGTAAATATAGAGTTCATGCAATAGATCTCCCTGGCTTTGGTGAAAGTGAAAAGCCCCACACTGCTATTGATGGGTTTGAATATGCTGAAATAATAAGAAAATACATGGATAAAAAGGGGATAGAAAAAGCAATACTAATAGGACATTCATTTGGTGGGAAATTATCTATTATACTTGGAAGTAAGTATCCAGAAAGAGTTGAAAAGATAATACTTATCAATAGTGCAGGTTTAATTCCAAAGAGAGGTATAAAATACTATTTAAAGGTATATAGTTTTAAGACATTAAAATTAGTATATAAGAGTTTTATATTTTGGGAAAATGATGATATCAAAATGGAAAGGTTTTATAAAAGGTTTGGATCAACAGATTATAAAGATGCTGATGGAGTAATGAGAGCTATATTGGTTAAGGTAGTCAATGAAAATTTAGAAAAGTTGTTAAGTAGTATAAAAGCTCCAACCTTAATTATATGGGGAGATAAAGACACTGCAACTCCATTGTATATGGGTGTGAAGATGGAAAAAGAGATAAGTGATTCTGGGTTAGTTGTACTAAAGGGGACAGGTCATTATTCTTATTTAGATGATTATATAAGATTTAAGGCAGTACTTAGGAGTTTCCTAGATTACAATTAAGAGTGAGAACCTTTAATGGTTGTTGCTAATTTATGGAGGGATTTAATTGTTGATTACAAGTATAGTGTTAGGAATAATAGCTTTTTTTTCAATGAATAAAAGGGCGTTAAACTTTTTACATATTATTCAGTTAGAGGGATACAATTCAGATGAGTATAAAAGATGGATAGCTGATAATAAAGATAAAATATATAATATAAAAGAAGATAAAAAAGAGCTAAAAAAACCACTTGTATATACTAAAAGGGCTAAAAGGTTAAAATGGCTTAATATTGTAGTTAATATTTCATTAATTACAATTATAATATTAGCAAGCACATTAATTTTCAAAGATAAGTCTATTTATATATCTATATTAGGATTAATTTTTGTAGCTGTATTATTTTTCTCTATATATTTACTTCAAGCATATACAATGCTTTTATCGAATATAATGATAAAACCAGTAGAAGAGAATATAAATAGGGGATTTTACAATCAAGCTAAAGTCAAAATAGAAAATAGAAGTGATTTAAAGGTAATAGGTATAACTGGAAGTTTTGGGAAAACAAGTACAAAATTTATTTTAGGAACTATATTAGAAGGGAAATTCAATGTACTAAACACTCCTGAATCATACAATACACCTATGGGCTTATCAATGACCATAAACAATGAATTAAATATAGACCATGAGGTCTTTATTGCAGAACTAGGAGCTAGAAATATTGGTGATATAAGAGAAGTATCAAAACTAGTTAAGCCACAAATAGGTGTAATTGCATCTATTGGACCTACTCATTTAGAAACATTTAAAAACATTGATAATATAACAAAAACGAAATTTGAACTTATAGAAGAGCTGCCTACAGATGGAATTGCTATTTATAATGGAGACAATGAACATATAAAAAAATTATCTCACAAGACCTTTAAAGAGAAGATACTATATGGAATCGAAGATATAGAGGAACTTGATATATATGCAAGTGACATAGAAGTATCTAAAATGGGTTCTAGTTTCAATATAAGTGACAGAGATGGAAATTCAATTAGATGTAGTACAAAGTTACTTGGCAAACACAATATCTACAATATATTGGCAGGTGTATCAGTAGCTAGGGTTATGGGACTTAGTTTTGAAGAAATAAAAGATGGAATTGAAAGGATAAAGCCCATTCCTCATAGATTAAATATAATAGACCCAGGAACTGGTATTATAATAATTGATGATGCGTTTAATTCTAATCCAATAGGAGCTAAAGCTGCACTAGATGTGCTTTCACAATTTAAAGAAGGGAAAAAGATAATAGTCACTCCAGGTATGATTGAACTTGGGACTATGGAGGAAGTCGCAAATAGAGAATTTGGAGAAAATATAGGAAAAGAATGTGATTATGTAATACTTGTGGGAGAAAAGAGAACAAAACCCATCTATGAAGGATTGATTGATGTGAATTTTAATGTAAATAATATATTCATAGTAGAAAGCTTAGAACAAGCAACAGAATGTATTCAAAAGATAGCAAGACCCAATGATGTTGTTCTATTTGAAAATGATTTACCAGATAATTATAACTAAGAGTATAAAGGAGGTATTTCTTTGAAAAAGGTAGGAGTAATCTTTGGAGGTAAAACTGTTGAACATGAAGTATCTGTAATTACAGGGATGCAAATTATTGAAAACATTGATAAAACTAAGTATAAAGTCATTCCCATCTATATAGATAAGGAAGGTAAATGGCTAACAGGTGATAGTTTAATGGATTTTAAAAACTATAAAGATGCTAATCTAAATGATACAAAAGAAATAATATTATCACCAAATTATGGAGACCATAATATATATAGAAAGCCACAAGAAGTTGGATTGCTTGGCAAGAAGGTTATAGAAAAAGTTGATGTTTTATTTCCTGCAATACATGGAATGAATGGAGAAGATGGCACAATTCAAGGTATCTTTGAATTGATGGATATTCCATATGTTGGAGGAGGGGTACTTTCTTCAAGTGTAGGTATGGACAAAGTACTTATGAAGGACGTATATAAAGCGAATGATTTGCCCATAGTTAAATATTATTGGTTCTATAGAAGTAAGTGGAATGTAGATAAAAAAAACATATTAGAGGATATAGAAAATCATATTGGCTACCCATCTTTTGTAAAACCATCTAATCTAGGTTCGAGTATTGGAATATCAAAAGTTATAGATAAGGAAAGTCTTATAGAAGCTATAGAAATTGCAGTTAACTATGATAGAAGAATAATAATAGAAAAGGC
>CAYRYO010000098.1:0-4053 GCA_964428475.1 uncultured Tissierellaceae bacterium | reverse complement strand
TAGGAGCAAGCTTAAGAATGTTTTTTTCCCCATATCGATCTATTATAGTAGGGGATGAAATCTTAGAAACAAATGAAATGCATATACAAATAATTGAAAATAGTATAGAGAATTATAAAAAGCATATGAAGGAAAGAAAACCAGATACAGCAAACAAAGATGATTATGCTTTAATAGATGCAGAACTTTTAAAATCTTCTATGGAAGAATATAAAAGCTTAAATATGCTAAACAATAAATAATAAATAAAAAAATATAATGGAGGTGCTTTCATTGAAACTAGAACTTAGAAATATAAATATTAAAGACATCCAACTAGGCGATGAAACTAGTGTTAAGGATGGAGTTCTAACAGTAAGTAGTGAGGATTTAATAAGCAAGCTAAAAGAAGACGAAAGAATCAAAGATGTAAAGCTTGATGTAGCTAGACCAGGAGAAAAAGTTAGGATTATTCCTGTAAAAGACGTAATTGAGCCAAGAGTTAAGATTGAAGGAGAAGGAAATGGTTTCCCAGGAGTAACCACAAAGATGGCCCAACTTGGAAGTGGAAAAGTAAATGTATTAAAGGGTGCTGCAATAGTTACTGTGGGAGATATAGTAGGATTTCAAGAAGGTGTAGTAGATATGTGGGGCGAAGGTGCAAAATGGACTCCTTTCTCTCAAACATTTAACCTAGTAGTAGACATAGTACCTGTTGAAGGGCTTAAGCCACATGCTCATGAGGATACCGTTAGAATTGCAGGACTTACAGCTGCAGAATTTGTAGGAGAAGCTGGAAGAGGAGTAGAAGCAGATGAAGTATTAACATATGAAATGGGAAGCATAGCTGAAGAAACAAAGAAGTATCCAGATCTTCCAAAAGTAGCATATGTAGAGATGCTTATATCTCAAGGGCTACTACATGACGGATATATATACGGTGTAAATAGCCAACAGATATTACCTACTCTATTACATGCAAATGAAGAATTAGACGGGGCAGTGATCAGTGGAAACTGTGTAGCAGCTTGTGATAAGATAACTACTTATCAGCATCAAAACAACTCATCAATTCTTGACCTATATTCAGAACATGGTAAAACAATTAACTTTTTAGGAGTTATTCTTACACCAGAGTTAACTACCTTAGAGGGAAAATTTAGAACTTGTGATTATACAGCTAAACTTTGTAAAACTCTTGGAGCAGATGGAGTTATAGTTTCAGAAGAAGGATACGGCAATCCAGATTCAGACTTACTAATGATTTGCAAGAGATTAGAAGACTCTGGAGTAAAAACTGTACTAATTACAGATGAGTGCTCAGGAAGAGATGGAATGAGTCAACCACTTGCAGATACTGCAAAAGAAGCAGTTGCAGTAATTTCTACAGGAAATGTATCTCATGTAGTAACACTTCCAAAAGCAGATAAGGTTATAGGAAACGACAAGGCTATAGCAACACTTGCAGGAGGATGGGAAGGTGCTCTTGAAAGTGACGGAAGTATGAAATGTGAGTTAAATGCTGTAATAGGTGCAACTTCAGAAATAGGATATCATAATCTAACAGTTAAATTATACTAATCTCAGGAAGGGAGGAAATGAAATGTCAAATAAATTTAAGGTATTATACTATGTAAATCAGTTTTTCGGACAAATTGGTGGAGAAGACAAGGCTGGAATGGAGCCAGAGTATAAAAAAGAAACAATAGGACCTGCTTTAGGATTTCAGGGATTACTAGGAGATGAAGGTGAAGTAGTAGGAACTCTAATATGTGGTGACAACTATTTCAATGAAAATAAAGAAAAAGCATTAGAATATATATTAAAAATAGCAAAGGAAGAAAATCCAGATATAATAGTTGCAGGCCCAGCTTTTAACGCAGGAAGATATGGAATGGCTTGTGCTGGTGTAGTAGAAGCTATTGTAGATCAATTAAATATTCCAGCAGTTACAGGAATGTATATAGAAAACCCAGGTGTAGATCCAGCAAAAGCAAAATCAATAGTAGTTGAAGTTTCAGATTCAGCTGCAGGAATGCGTAAGGCACTACCTAAGATGGCTAGCATAGTTAAGAAATTGATGAGTGGAGAAGAACTAGGTATGCCAGATGATGAAGGATATATAGCTCAAGGTAAGAGACTTACTGTGTTTTCAGAGAAGAGGGGTTCTAGAAGAGCTGTTGATATGCTACTTGCTAGATTCAATGAGGAAGAATTTGAAACAGAACTTCCAATGCCAGTATTTGATACAGTAGAACCTGCAGCGGCTATTAAAGATTTAAAAGGAGCAACTATAGCATTAGTAACTACGGGTGGTATGGTTCCTCATGGAAACCCAGATAGAATTCAATCTGCAAGTGCACAAATTTGGGGTAAATACGATGTAAGTGAGAGAGAAGGTCTTGTTGGAGAATACTGTACTATACATGGTGGATTCGACCCAGTATATGCAAATGAAATTCCAGATAGAATAGCACCACTTGATATGCTAAAAGAATTCAAAAAAGAAGGAGTTATAGGAGATGTATTTAAATACTTCTATACTACTACAGGAACAGGTACATCTGTAGGAAACTCAGTTACATTTGGAAGGGAAATAGGAAAAGAACTAAGTGAGGCTGGAGTAGATGGTGTTATCTTAACTTCTACCTGAGGTACTTGTACACGTTGCGGTGCAACGATGGTAAAAGAAATTGAAAGATATGGCATTCCAATAGTTCACATGGCTACTATTACGACTATATCAGAGTCAGTAGGAGCAAACAGAATAGTTCCTACAGTAGCTATTCCTTATCCAGTAGGAAATCCAAATCTACCAAAAGATGAAGAATATGCATTAAGAAAAGAAATGGTAGGCAGAGCACTTAAAGCTCTTGAGACTCAAGTAAATGAACCAACTCATTTCGAAAAATAAATTATAGAAGTATAACAGATTAATTAGTCCCATTTTTCATGGGACTAATTAATAAAATAGATTGTTAAAGACAAGACAAAGGAGAGTGAAAAAATGGAAAATAAGGGAAGAGAAAATTGGGGTAGTCGCTTTGGATTTATAATGGCAACAGCAGGATTTTCAATAGGACTTGGAAATATTTGGAGGTTCCCATATCTAGTAGGAACCAATGGCGGTGGAGCATTTGTATTTGTATATTTAATTTTATGTTTATTGATTGGAATCCCGCTATTTACAATGGAAATGGCTATAGGCCGTAAGACTCAACTTAACCCAGTAGAAGGCATGAGAGCAGTAACTAAAAAGGGAAGTCCGTGGGTTTCATTTGGATGGCTTGGAGTACTTGCAGCATTTATAATACTTACTTACTATATGCAAATAATGGGCTGGATAGGAGCATACTTAGTTAAGATGGCAACAGGGCAATTATCAGGACTTACTGCAGAAGGATATACCCAGGCCTTTGCAGACTTTACAGCTAATCCAATGATAGTTGGAGGAGCGACTCTAGCTTGTGTAATTATAGTAGGAGTAATATCTTCAAAAGGACTTGAAAATGGTATAGAAAAGGCCTGTAAGATAATGATGCCAACTCTGTTTATCATGTTAATAGTACTTGCTATTAGATCCTTGACTCTAGATGGAGCAATGGAAGGACTAAAATGGTACTTAAGTGTTGATTTCTCTAAGATAAACGCTAGTGTAATACTTACAGCGCTTGGACAATGTTTCTTTTCAATAGGAATAGCTAGTGGTGGAGCCTTTGTATATGGGTCTTATCTGGCAAAAGATAGCAATATTCCGTCTGATGGTATGATGGTAATAGGATTTGATGTGTTTGCAGCACTTCTGGCGGGAGTAGTAATATTTCCAGCAATATTTGCACTGGGACTTCCAACAGATTCAGGTTCATCATTATTATTCATTACCATGTCAAATTTATTTGATCAAATTCCACTAGGTGGATTATTTGGAACATTGTTCTTTATACTATTATTCTTTGCAGCAACATCATCTGCACTGGGATATTTAGAGCCAATAGTAATGACTATTTCTGAACTTGGAAAAATAGATAGAAAAAAATCAGTATGGATCGCACTAGCTGCTATATTTATAGTAGG
>CAYRYO010000097.1:0-4187 GCA_964428475.1 uncultured Tissierellaceae bacterium | reverse complement strand
AACAGGAGTATACAGAGAATTATCAGAGAAATCGAAAATTCACAATGGGCAATTGCTCTTAAGGGTGCAAGTGAAGAAGTCAAAAATCTTATTTTCATAAACATGTCAAAGAGACTTGTAGAGATGATAAAAGAAGATATAGAATTTATGGGACCAGTGAGAATAAGAGATATAGAAGATGCTCAACAAGAAATCGTGAATGTCATTAGAAAATTAGAAGAAGATGGGGAGATAATCACTCCTAGAGGAGGAGATGAAGTAATTGTCTAGCATAATTAAATCCTCGAGGATTATGGAAAAAGATGAAATAAAGGTTAATACTCCAAAGTCAAAACAAAATGAAACTCTAATAAAACAAGCAAAGATAGAATACAATAAAATCATAGATGAAGCTAAAATACAAGCAGAAAAAATTATAAAACAAGCAAATGAACAAAAGCAAGTTATAATTGAAGAAGGTGAAGAAAAAAAAGAAGTTCTAATTGAAACAGCCTATGAGAGATCTAAAGAAATATTAGAAAATAGCAGAGATGATGGCTATAAAGAAGGATATAATCAGGGATTTGAAAATGGATATTCACAAGGATATAAAGAGGGAAAGGAAGCTTCTGACAAACTTATAAAAGAAGCTTTAAAAATAAAGCAGGAATATTTCGATGATAGAAAAGATTTATTGAAAAAAACAGAAAAAGATGTAATACAACTTGTAACAGAAATTTATGAAAAGATAGTTAAAAAAAAGACAGAAGAAGATAATGATTTAATTGTATCAATAGTTTTGAATGGAATAGCAAATTTAGACTCCACTGATAAACTAACTATAATTACATCTAAAGAAGATTATGATATATTAGAGATGTCTAAAGACATTATATTAGCTAAGGCAAGTATGATATCTGATTTAGATATAAAATATGACGCTACAATGGACAAGGGAGATTGTATTTTAGAAACTCCAAAGGGAAATGTAGATGCCAGTTTAAAAAATCAATTATCTGAAGTGAGAGAAATTTTATATTCGGTGTTAAACAATGAAGAATAAAGAAAACAAACAAATAAATATCGAAAAATATATAGAAGAAGTAAAGAACAAGAGATTTATGAAATATACTGGTAGAATAACAAAAGTAACAGGATTAACCATTGAATCTAATGGACCAATGGCTACCATTGGAGAGCTTTGTTATATTTATCCTAACAGAAATACAAGTCCAATACTTTCTGAGGTAGTAGGGTTTAAAGATGATAAAATCTTATTAATGCCACTTGGAGAAATGGAAGGTATAGCAAGTGGAAGTCTTGTAGTTGGAAGTGGTAAAACACTTAGTGTAGAGGTAGGAGATCAATTGATTGGAAGAATAGTTGATGGACTTGGTAGACCAATGGACAGCTTTGGAGACTTAAAATGGGACAAGACTTATCCAGCATCAAGTGCTCCACCTAGTCCCCTAGATAGAGGCCTTATCAAAGAACCATTATCTTTTGGTATAAGGGCAATTGATGGCTTGATTACATGTGGAAAGGGACAAAGAATAGGAGTATTTGCTGGATCTGGTGTTGGGAAGTCCACTTTAATGGGCATGATATCTAGGAATAGTACTGCAGATATTAATGTTATAGGGCTTATTGGGGAGCGTGGAAGAGAGGTTAGAGAGTTTTTAGAAAAGGATTTGACTGATGAGGGATTAAAAAAATCAATTGTAGTAGTAGTTACATCAGATCAACCCGCTTTGATAAGAGTTAAGGGAGCCATGATAACTACATCTATAGCAGAATATTTTAGAGATAAAGGATTAAACGTCATGCTTTTAATGGATTCAGTTACAAGATTTGCTATGGCACAAAGAGAGATAGGCTTGGCGATAGGAGAGCCGCCAGTTACTAGAGGATACACCCCATCTGTATTTGCTACACTTCCTAGATTGCTTGAAAGAACGGGTACTTCTGACAAAGGAACTATAACTGGTCTTTATACTGTACTAGTAGATGGCGATGATCTTTCAGAACCAATAGCAGATGCTACTCGTGGTATATTAGATGGTCATATAGTACTATCTAGGAAACTTGCTAATGCAAATCATTACCCAGCTATAGATGTATTAGGGAGCATTTCAAGAGTAATGCCAAATATTGTAAGTAAAGATCATATGAAGTTGTCAAATTCTATAAAAGATATAATGGCAGTATATAAAGAATCAGAAGATCTTATAAACATAGGTGCATATAAGAGAGGATCTAGCAAAAAAATTGACACTGCAATTGATATAGTAGATGATATCAATAGTTTTTTAAGACAAGAAACTGATGAGACTATTTCATTTGATGAAACTTTAGATAAAATGAGAGATATTGCTAGTAAGCTTTGATGATGTTATGAGAGGATGAGACTGTTGATGGGATATAATTTTAAACTAGAAAAAGTGTTAAATTATAAAGAAAATATAGAAAATATTAAAAAGGGACAATATGGAGAGGTATCGAGTAGGCTAAGGAATGCAGAAAATAAATTAATGAAGTATCAGGACGATAAAGTAAACTTAGTTAATGAAAAAGATAGCATGAAAACAAATACAAATATTAGAAGTTTAAAGATATATAGTGATTATTTAAAAGACATTTCAAATGATATAAAAAAACAAGAGAAATTAATATCGAAAATCAATAAAGAGTTACTTGAAGCAAAGGAAGAACTTATGGAAGCTATGAAGGAGAAAAAGACATTGGAAAAGTTAAAGGAAAAAGGTTATAATGAATTTATTAAGGAAAGTAATAAAGATGAAGATAAATTAATTGATTCTTTAAATTCCTTTAAAAACAGTACCCAAGAATAGGGGAGTGGCATATGGATGACATACAACAAATAAATGGAAAACCCAAAAAAAGATTTAGACTTGCTATTATTCTAATCACATCCTTTGTAGTTACACCTTTATTGATAGTAAGCATCATATATAATACAAATAAAGGATTTAAAAATAATATTAATAATACTTTATCTAAGATGCCAGGTTCATTGGGTGAATATTTTAACAATTATCCAACTGAAGCGGAAAAGAGTGAACGAATAAAGTATTTAGCCAACCACTATATAAACCTAGATACAAGTGTAGCTGTAGATAAGATATATATTATAAAAAAAGAAGATGAAGATTTATATATAAATTTAATTAAAGAAATGAATGAAATATCATCTTCAAAGACTGAGGAGATAGCTCTTAAAATAAGAAGTATGGAACTTAGAAAAGACCTTCTTTATTCAACATATGAAGAAGCAATAGAAGAAAAAGAACTAGGGTTTTTAGATGAAGTAGCTAGATTTGAAAAGCAAGATATATTGGTTGCCGTTGAAGAAATTGAAATTAAATTTTCCGAACCAACTTTTTTAAAGATATTAGATGAATTAAGCATAGATAAAATAAGTGAATTATTGTATTATGTTGATAATGATATACGTAATTATATATTAGATACATTTAAAATAAATAAGAGTGAAAGCATACAGAAATTTATATCTCAAAAAACTAGACAAACAAATAATCTAATTGATATGGCAAAGCTTTATGAAACTAAACCTATAGAAGAATCTATAAAAGTGCTTGGCAACACTGAAAATTATTCAATAAGTGATCTAGCATCAATATATAGAAATCTATCGAATATGAAGGCAGCTATACTTTTATCAGACATACAAGATAAAGAATTTATTGAGAATCTTTTTATAGAAATTAAAAAGCAAGATATTATAGCAAAAACATCTGAAAATACTACAGAGAATATAAGCAAAGCATTAGATTTTTTAAATGATTATAATAATAAAATAAAAAATCTAGTAGGTGTATATGGAAAAATGGAAGCAAGTCAAGTAGCTGATATAGTTGAAAGAATGATAGAAAGAACAAGTACAACAACATCTCTTGAGCTAAATGGTGAAGAAGTGTATGCTATATCCGATAGATTGATAATAATTGACGTATTGTCAAATATAAAAAATCAAACTCTATCTAAGATATTAGGTTCAATGGACGCTGATAAAGCTTCTAGTATAACAAGCTTATTAGCGCAACCAGAAAACAAATTTGAAGGAGGTGAACAGGATGAAGACTAAGGTTGATAGTATATTCGTTGCTAAGGACATTTCTTTTAAGAAAATTGATATCAATAAAAATAAAGATATTGGAAAAAACAAT
>CAYRYO010000096.1:3089-4310 GCA_964428475.1 uncultured Tissierellaceae bacterium | reverse complement strand
TAAGGGGCTAAGGAGGTATTAAGATGGAAGAAAAACTAAAAGTAGGAAGTTTGTTTGCGGGAATTGGAGGTATATGCAAAGCTTTTGAAAAAAATGGGTTTAAACTTACCTGGGCTAATGAAATAGACAAAAATGCTTGTATAACATATAGAAAAAATTTCAATCACAAATTATATGAAGACGATATTCACAATCTAACTTTAAAAGAAAATATCAAAGACCTAGAATCTGTAGATATAGTTAGCTCTGGATTTCCATGTCAGGCTTTTTCTATCGCAGGATATCAAAAGGGATTTGATGATTCAAGAGGCAATCTTTTTTTTGAAACTGCAAAGATTATAGAACATATAAAACCTAGTGGATTTTTACTAGAAAATGTCAAGAATTTAGTAAGTCACGATAAAGGCAATACATTTAAAGTAATAGAAGAAACTATTAGGGATAAATTAGGTTATTCATTTATACCATTTATTCTTAATTCTATGACACATGGAAATATCCCACAGAATAGAGAAAGGATATATATAGTTGGATTTAGAGATGAGGGCAAATATAATCACTTTAACAAGAAGATGAAATACTATACAATAAAAGATGATGAAGAGTATCGCAAACTAGTAAATAATAGAAATAAAACAGGAATCAAAACCTTGGATTTTAGAATTCCAAATCCAACAGACTTAGACCTAAGGCTAGAAGATATCTTAGACAATAAAAGGCAAAATGACTATTACTACTATAGAGAAGATAGCAGGTATTTTGAAATGTTAAATGAAAATGTAATATCTAAAGACACTGTATATCAACTCAGAAGGACATATGTAAGAGAAAACAAAAACAAGGTATGCCCTACTCTAACAGCTAATATGGGAACTGGAGGACATAATGTTCCTTTGATTAGGGATGACTTTGGGATAAGAAAACTTACACCTAGAGAGTGCATTAGATTGCAGGGATTTGATGATGACTTTATATTGCCAGACATAGCAAGAGGGCAGATATATAAGCAAATTGGAAACTCTGTTACAGTTAATGTAGTTGAACGCATTGCAAGTGAGATAAAATTAGCCATGGAGGCAGATAACTATGTTCTTGATATCGCAAAATAATGAATGTAAAAATAAATATTTTGAATTATTGAAGTCAGTAGGAAGTTTATCTGGAATATTCTCTGAAAGTAGTGTTCCTTATCTATATTATAGAGCAGCAGAAAACATATTT
>CAYRYO010000096.1:0-2989 GCA_964428475.1 uncultured Tissierellaceae bacterium | reverse complement strand
AAAACATATTTAAACGATAATGGAAGAACATATCAAAAAATTGCAGAATTCAATAAAGACAGGAATAGCTATATAGATAAAAAAGATATTGAAGGCATGGTTTTCAAAATTGCAAGTTTAAGAAATAAAAGAATAGAATCAACCAAAACAATTCATGGTGTAGACAAGATGATTTATCATTGTGTAGCAAGGGAAAACAATAAATTTTTAATCTTTGAAGAAGAAATGGATTATGTGGATACCAAATCAATAAAGGATATTTCATTAAGGGGAAATAGCTTGAAGTTTCAAGATGATATCAATGAATATAATTTCAATATAAGTAAAAGTACATTGATGAAAAGATTTAATACACCAACAAATTCTCAAGATATTGGGATAAGTATATTGGACAATCCTTTTGATGTATTGAGATCAATTTACAACTCTAAAATGGATAATATAGAAGAATATACAGAAAAAAATCAAAAATATAGAATAGTATTGCCTTTATATTCAGTGAGGCAAAATAAGGTAATGGAGAAAAGTGGATTAAATCAATGGAATGCATCTGGAAGAAAAAGAAATGAGAATGAAGTGTATATACCTGTTCCTATGAGTGTACATAGAAAATATCCGTATTTTTTCCCGTTAAAAGATAAATCATTTAATTTAATACTGCCTAATAAAAAGATGATTTCGGCTAAGATGTGTCAGAATGCTACTATGGAGTTAAATGGGAAATTGATAGATAAAGGAAAGGGATTAATGAGCAATCCTAATACAGATTTAGGTAAATGGATATTAAGAGATATATTAAAAATACCGGTAGGACAGATAGTTACTATAGACGATTTATATTCAATAGGAATTGATTCAGTTGAAGTTTTAAAGGTAAGTGAAGATTACTATGAAATCAATTTTAAAAATATTGGCAGCTATGAAGAATTTGCATTAGAAATAGATAATTAGTAATACAATAAAAAATCAAAAAACATATATCTTATAAGAAACTTATAAGATATATGTTTTTTTAAGTTTTTTTAATTAGCCGTACATCTAATTTTAAAAAATAAATATATAGATAATAAGTAGGTATTGACAATGTATAAAAATACATGTATTATATTAATTATCATTAGGCGGCTAATTAAATAAGGAGGTATATTTTGGATATAATAGATAGAAATTCTACTTACTATATTTTTTTGGAAATACTTAGATTACATCATTATAAATCCCACAAACTACTTGAAGAGATAGGACTTTATCCAGGTCAACCCCCTCTTTTATTTATATTAAATAAAAATGATGGTAATAGTCAAAGAGAACTTGCAGATATGATGCATGTAAAGCCATCTACTATGAATGTGATGATTAAGAGAATGGAAAAAGCGGGATTAATAGAGAGAAAGCAAGATGAAGAAGATGGAAGGGCTTCTAGAGTATATATTACAGACAAGGGAAGACTGGTATGTAAAAAGTCATATCTTGCAATGAAGAAAATTGAAAATCAGATGTTTTCAAATCTTACAGAAGATGAACTGATAATACTTAGAAGACTGCTTTTACAAGTTAAAGAAAATTTTTATCTTGATGATTAATTTTCAGATTTTAGGAGGAGAACGATGAAGAGGATAATAAGGGAAATGAAACCATTTACCCTGCTTGTACTATTTATAATAGGATTACTATTCTTTCAGGCAATGACAGAACTTGCATTACCTGATTATATGTCTAGGATTGTAAATGTAGGTATTCAGCAAAATGGTATAGAAGACACAGTCCCACAAGTAATAAGGTCAGATGGATTAGAAAAATTAAAGGTATTTTTAAATGAAGATCAAAAACAAATATTAGATACTAGCTACAATTTAATAGAAAGAGGAAGCCTGACAGAAGATGAATACAAAAGCTATTTAAAAAAATATCCATTACTTGAAACACAAGCCCTATACCTATTAGATGAAAGCCAAGAAGAAAACATAGAAAAATTAAAGTCGTTTTTAGGTAAGACCATGCTAATAGTTTATGGAATAGAAAATGGAGAAGCTCAGGGAATAGCAAAAGAGGTAATGACAGGAGGAAATTTATTTGGTCAATTTCCAGAAGGTGTAGATCCTTTTATGATGCTTGAAAACATGCCCGAGGAAGAAATAGAAGCTATTAAAGCAAAAATAGATGAAAGCTTTAGACAACTTCCAAAATCAATGATAGACCAATCTGCTATTCAATATATAAAAGCAGAATATAGTGCTATAGGAATAGATATAGAAAAAATTCAATCAAATTATATCCTATATATTGGAGGCATAATGCTATTCATTGCATTAATAGGCATGACAGCTTCAATAGCAGTAGGTTTTTTATCTGCAAGAGTAGCAGCATCGCTTGGTAGAAACTTAAGAGAAAAGATATTTGGAAAAGTAATATCATTTTCAAATAGTGAATTCAATAAATTTTCAACAGCATCACTAATCACAAGAAGTACAAACGATATACAACAAATTCAAACCCTTATGGTGATGGCTCTTAGAATAATATTTTACGCCCCTATACTTGGTGTAGGTGGAGTCATAAGAGCATTAAATACAAATGTTTCTATGGCTTGGATAGTTGGAGTAGGAGTAGTTGGCATATTGGTATTAGTTGGTGGAATATTCTCCTTTGCTATGCCAAAATTCAAGATAGTTCAAAAACTAGTTGACAAATTAAATAGGGTTACAAGAGAATCATTAAATGGAATTATGGTAATAAGAGCATTTAACACACAAAAATACGAAGAAAAGAAATTTGATAATGCAAATGCAGACCTAACAAGTACAAATTTATTTGTATCTAGAATAATGGTAACTCTCATGCCTACCATGATGTTTATAATGAACGTTATCATGCTAGTTATAGTATGGGTAGGTGCAAAAGAAATAGATGCAGGAAGCATGCAAGTAGGAGATATGATGGCTTTTATGCAATATGCTATGCAGATAATCATGAGTTTCCTTATGATATC
>CAYRYO010000095.1:0-4488 GCA_964428475.1 uncultured Tissierellaceae bacterium | reverse complement strand
ACCCATAGGAATTAAAGTGAAATCGTATAAAAAGTTCGTAATCCATTCTTGTTTATTCTTGGTCAGCAGGCTATTCTTAACAATCAAGAAGCTAATGTCTCTTAAGTTTTTCTGTTCTTAGATTTAAGAGTCAGAGGCGATACACCAGTCATCCCGTAGGGACTTGCCCTTGATGGCAGGATAAAAAAATGCTAAAATACTGCAAGAAAGACGATAAAATTATCTGTTCTTGAGTTTATTCGTCGTCGGCAAAAACTACAGAGCGTTTTTTTGTCATGTGGTCAAGGGTGACGGAAACTAAAATTAAATCTATTTTCTCAAATTATTTGTCTTAATATTGGCTCAAACCAATATTTTTTTATTTCTATTTCTTTCATAGACTACTTTACACTATCTAATTACCTAATTTATTATAAGAATTTTTCTATTTCTCATCTTTATAATATAACAAATAATTAGAAAGATAAACAAGATTCGAGTCGGGGTAGTAAAGTCATACCGTATGCTTGTGATAAAACCGAATGAATTATATTTAGAACTTCCATCTTCATTTAGTACCTTTGCACCTTTAGTTGCATATCCAATAACTGTAGCAACTTTAGTTTCTTTACAAAAATTCACTAAATTATCCGCTGATGAAAATGTATTCTCATTTACCAATAAATAAACTTATCCACTAAATCCAATTGAAAATTCTGAGCTTACCTGCGTTCTATTCCAAATGTGATATTTAATGGAATTTAGTTCATAAAAACACTCCTAATCTCAAAATCCAACAATCCAAGTTTCTTAGGACTTGGATTGTTGGATGATTATTGAATTTATAGCTTTCATTTTAAGTATATTCCATTGTTAATTATAAAATAATAATTTAATTACCCCAATTTTCGTCATATTATTTATCTTAATACCAAAATTCATCTATATATGACAAAATTTAATGTTTGCTTGAATTCCACCATTTGTGGTCTTCGACATTGTTAAATATTCTTTGAACTGGTGATATTACTCCGTCTGAGATGTTGAATACATGCCATATGACACCTTCTCTATGGCTTGGAACTATGAAGGTACTCACTAGCCCGTGTTTATTATATACATCCACCCTAGCATTTGATAAGGCCATGTCTCTGGATGAATAATACCCTGATGCCGAGTTAGTAAAATCTGCTACATAGTATTTATATGTTCCATTCTTCAATGAGTTTATTGTAACTGTCTCTGGTCCATAGGAACTAACATCATCTATATCAAGATTTCCACCATCTACTTGTTTTGAATAATATGCTATATGATTTCCATTTGGTAAGAATAAATGGGAATCTAAATCTGATGGGTTTGCTCCCCAAGTCAGAACAATTCTTACGTCATCATTATCTATATATGGAACTGAGTTAGAGTTCACTTCCATATTGTTGTATAGTGTAGATATTGTGAAGTAGTTGCTTTCATATCCTGGTGTAATTATTTCCGCTGTATATGTTCCTGGATACAAACCTACCTCGTAATATGGATTGTAGAATAAATCTAAATAATCATGATATTCTATTGTTCCAGTTTTGTTATTTATACCTTTTCTTAGTATAAATTCGACATTGCTACTGTAGTTGGATAATTCTTCTCCATCTAAAGCATCTCTAAAGTTTACTATTACATTATATATGCCATAGCTCTCTTCATGTAGGTATACAGTTTCTTGAAATGTATTTGAACCTGCTAAGTCTGAGTCTATTCCATATATGGTTGTATCAACAAAGCCTGGCTTTGATATGATAACTGTATAATTTGATGCATTTAAAGGTACTAATAAATTATATGAACCATCGGATTTAGTTTTAGTTTCACATGCTAGTAATTTATATTTATCTGAAAAGGCCTTAACAACTACTCCTGCCATAGCTTGCCCTTGGTTGTTTACTACATAACCTGTTATATTAGTAGTATCCGGAGCTTCTATTACCTTATTATATAAATTATATGCCTCATCTAAAAATCTTTTTTCTTTCTTTAAGAATTCTCTTTCCTTTTCTTTTTGATATTCTAGATCATCTTCTGGCTTTTTATAGTTTGGTTTTTGTAAATCTGTATTTGTTAAGTCTTCATACAAATAAGTTATCCATTGAAAACTATCATCTAGATAATTGTAATCCGTCTTTTCGTAAGCATCTCCAACTTTATCAATCTTTCTCCATCTTGTTAAAGAATCATTGTTATAGTAAAATCTTTGTCCTGCAAAGTCCTGTTGTGCTGGCACTGGCCTATAGTAATTTTCATTTCTGTTAAATATAAAGTAGACTTTTCCATCTTTAAAATAAAAGTCTTTAATTTCTAAATAATCATCTATATATTCTATTGTTACAATTTTTCTTATATCTCCTGTTATATTATCAATGAATACATCACAATCTATAGGATTATCTGTATCTATATTAATAAATTGCTTTTGAACTAATTTATATCCTGAGATTTCCTTATTAATCATTCCAAATATATCTGTAGGAAGATCTCTATCTTCGGCTTGTAATCTAGGACCTATATCAAAGGAGAGTTCGCTGAAATTTAAATAGTCTCTTGTAGTATAGTTTTGATCCATAATATAATTAATGGATTCAAAAAATGAATCTGTTTTATCTGTTATTTTTACTTTAGTATGTGTTTCAATTGATCCATCTTCATTTGATACAGTGATTGTGCCTTCTTGGTTTTCATCACTAGAACTAATAAATCCTCCCTGGTTAACCTTTATTTTAGGGTTAGATGATGACCATTTTAATTTATTATTTGTACTTTCTTCTGGGAATGTATAGAATTCAACCTTTTCAATTTTATCTGGTGCTATTGTATATATATCATCTAAAATATGAATTTCTTTTAATGTTTCCTGTTTTTCTTCAGTAGCTGAGGCTAGACTAAGCTTTTCACCATGAGCTACTAAGCCATCTTCCTTACTTAGGTAAAAATATCCTGTTATCATCATTGTGATTAGGATTAAGGATGATAATGCTATAATTGCTATTTTATTAAGCTTATAAGCTTTTGTTAGCATCACTTCTTCTTGAACAGGATTTTCTTGGATTTCCTCATTCCTTGTTTCTTCATAAAGATTTTCTTCACTAATATTCTCTTCAGGGCTTTCTTCTTCTAGTATAAGCTCTTCCTTTTTTAATTCAGTTCCACAATGGATACAAAATTTAGAATCTTTTTCTAATTCAGCATTACAATTATGACATCTCATACTACTCCCCCCTGTTCAATATGGTTTTTGTAATTATTTTAGATCCAACATCATATTCTGATTCTATTGCTACATCTGATGCAGTTAGTTTAACATCATGCTCTTTCTTATAATTGTTATGGTTTAATATTGTATCTGCATTAATAGGATTTCCATTTATATAGATCATTCCATTTTGAATTATATAATTTGGATTACTATATAAGTAGCTTAGAACCATAGTTGAAAAATCCTTATGAAATTTCTTTAAATTACTTTCAACTTGATATTCTGATTTCTCAAGGATTCTCTTTGCATTTGATTCCTTAGAATATAGCTTACTTAGATCATCGTGTATATTATTAATTCCTTCTTCATTTAATAATAATCCTACATTCTGCAATCCATCTTTATTGTTTGATAAAACATTTATAAGGCTTCTAACATCTTCTAAGGATGCCTTCTCTTTGCTAAATACATCAATCAATTCATCTGGGTAATTGTAATTATCTTTATTAATCCTAATTTTAATATCGTCTTTATTTTCCATATAAAGATCTAGTCTAGCAAGTAGTTTGTCCTCTTGAACTTTAAGCTCTACTTTATAATTACCTTCTTCATCTGGTTTTATATTGCTTATGTAAACTAAATCATTTTCATAGGGGAATTTCAATTCTATTTCATTAGGAATAGATAGTTTTGATCCATAAAATCTTCCTAGGAGTTTACTATTTAAACTTCCTAATTGAAAATTTCCCAATTCCAAAATTCCTCCATCTCCTTTTTGAATATAGTTAGCTTTAAATGATAATGTGTGAACTTTATCTTTCTTATCCCTTAAGCTAATATAGGATTTATCTGATTCTAAGTCAATTACTAGACTTTCCACATCAATATTTGGATCATCTATTGCTCCTAAAATTAATTGAGATATTTCATATTGATCAAAATTCATATAAAGTTGCCTATCTTGAATGTTCACCTTGTCAGCTTTTACAAAGTCTATAAGCTCCTTTGTTGGTGTTTCAGACAAGCTTATTGATTGAGTTTCTACATATCCATTTATGCAAATGAATATGCTTCCTACTAAGCAAATTATAATAGCTGTATAAATTACTATAACCGATTTTAAACTATATTCTTTGTTCATACACCCTCCCCCTCTTAATCTATAATTTAACAATATGTGACAACTTATTACATTATACCCCCTGCCATAGGGATTTACAATAGTTCTCAAACAACTTGCCCAAATGGTGCCTGGCACCAAAATA
>CAYRYO010000094.1:0-4510 GCA_964428475.1 uncultured Tissierellaceae bacterium | reverse complement strand
GAGATATAGATTTTGAACTAGTTGAATAGATTGACAATTATATTAAGATTTGCTAAACTTAGGATTAGGGACTTAGTCTCTAATCCTAGTATATAAGTTCAATCTAATAAAAGTGGTGAGAAAATGAAGAAAAAAGGAATTAAATCCTTAGCTACAAATAAAAAGGCCAGATATGAATATTTTATAGAAGATACAATTGAAACGGGAATAGTACTTACAGGAACTGAAGTTAAGTCAATTAGACAGGGCAAGGTAAACATAAAAGAAAGCTATGCTTCAATTGATAATGGAGAAGTATTTATAAATGGCATGAATATCAGCCCCTATGAACAAGGCAATATATATAATGTAGATCCAGTTAGAAGGAGAAAACTACTACTTCACAGAAGAGAAATAAGAAAGCTAATAGTGGCTACTACTCAAAAGGGATATACTTTGGTGCCGCTGTCCATATATCTAAAAGATAGTAGAGTAAAAGTAGAACTTGCCACTGCAAAAGGTAAAAAGATATATGATAAAAGAGAAGATATAGCAAAAAAAGATGCAAAAAGAAGAATGGAAATACACACATCAGAGAAATATAGTTAAATCGCATTTGTTTGAAAAATAAAACAATATATTTAAAATAAAAACGCTATTATAGATAGAGTTTTTATTTTTTTGCAATGTCTTTGTAAAAGAGTACTAAATTGTTAAAAAATTGGCAGAGAAAACAATAGAAAGTTTTGTAGGAATTGAACAACAAGTTTTCCTATTATTCACGCAGCTTTAGTAGTATAATTAGATATAATAAAGAAGCAGATTATTCAGAGAGAAAAAAATTAGGAGTGGTTTTATGGATCCAATTTTAAAAATGGTGTCGATATCTAAGTATTTTGGAACATTTGCAGCTAATGAATCTGTAGACATGGAAGTAGAAAAAGGTGAGATACATTCACTGCTAGGAGAAAATGGAGCAGGAAAATCTACATTGATGAATGTTTTATACGGTTTATATAAACCTGACAAAGGAGAGATATACTTTGAAGGCAAGAAGTTAAATCTTAATTCTACAAAAGATGCTATAGAATCAGGAATTGGTATGATTCACCAGCATTTTATGTTAATTCCTGTACATACTGTTTTAGAAAATATAATTATGGGAATGGGAAAAGAGAAGGGTTTTGTAATTAATGTAGAAGAACTGAAAAAAGAAATATCAGAACTTGCAAATAGGTATGGTATGGAAATTTCGCTTGATTCTAAGGTTTCGGATTTATCAGTTGGAGAACAACAAAGGGTAGAGATAGTTAAAGCATTATATAGGGGTGCTAAACTATTGATAATGGATGAACCTACAGCAGTTCTTACACCACAAGAAACGGAAGAACTATTTGTTACTTTGAAAAAAATGACAACAAGTGGAATGTCTATAATACTTATAACTCACAAATTAAAAGAAGTAATGTCTGTTTGTGATAGGGTTACAGTACTTAGAGATGGTAAAGTTACAGAAACTATAAATATTTGTGATACAGATGAATTAAATCTTACAAAAGCTATGATAGGTAGGGAGCTTATTCCAATGGTAAAGGACAATAAATGCTGTATTGGAAGTCCAGTATTGGAACTAAAGGATGTATCTTGTGAGGGACAAGGTGGCATGAAATTTCTTGAAGACATAAACTTACAAGTATGTGAAGGACAAATCTTAGGCATAGCTGGAGTAGATGGGAATGGTCAAAAAGAACTAGCAGAAGTAATATCTGGGTTAATGGATGCAACTTCTGGAACTATAAAAATAAATGGACAAGAAGTAAATAAAAAGGGAATATCTGAAATCATTGAGATGGAAGTAGGATATATACCTGAGGATAGACATAAAAGAGGATTAGTATTAGATTTTAGTGTTAGTGAAAACTTAATACTTAAAAATCATAATAAGGCACCATATAAGAAGAATTTATTCTTTGATTTTAGTGAAATTGATTCTTATAGTAATGACATGATAGATCAATATCAAATAAAGACACCTAATAAGGATGCACAAGTGTCCAAATTATCTGGTGGTAATCAACAGAAAGTAGTTGTAGCAAGAGAAGTTTATAAATTACCAAAACTACTTATCGCAGTACAGCCAACTAGGGGAGTAGATATAGGTGCTGCAGAGTTTATTCATAGTCAAATTATGAAGGCTAAAGAGCAAGGGGCAGCTGTACTTCTAATATCTACTGAACTATCAGAAATCAACTTACTTTCTGATAGAATAGCAGTGATATATAAAGGGACAATAGTGGGTGAAATTGACCAAAGTGAATTTACAGAAGAGCGAATAGGACTTATGATGTCAGGAATAGACAATAATAAAGCTATTTAACATACATTTTACTAAATAAAGTTGATAGGGTGATGATTAGTGAACAGTGATTTACAAAGAAGTAGAATATTATCTTTAGCAGTTCCCGTGGTGGCAGTTTTACTTGCTTTAACATTGGGAAGCGTATTACTTATTTTTATAAAAGTGAATCCATTAGTAGCATATAAATACTTGATATTTGGAAACTTTACAAATACATATAATATAGCTGAAGTATTTGTAAAAGCTACACCAATTATATTAACAGGGCTTGCATTTACATTTGCACTTAAAACAGGCTTATTCAACATAGGTGGAGAAGGACAGATGTTTGTAGGAGCAATAGCTGCTGTGTATGTAGGACTTAAAACAGGACATATGAGCCCTATAGTTACTATCACACTTTGCATCTTAGGATCTATGTTAGCAGGCGCTGTATGGGGCATTATACCTGGAATATTAAAAGCAGTATTTGGTTCTAGTGAAATAATAGTAACCATAATGTTTAACTACATTGGACTATACTTTATAAGTTATGTAGTAGACGGTCCGCTAAGAGAAGCAAGTGGATTTTATCCTCAAACAGATATTATTGGGGAAAATGCATTTTTGCCATATATACTTAAAGATACAAGGCTTCATATAGGTTTTGTTATTGCAGTAATATTGGCCATAGTTACATATGTAATATTAAAGAAAACCCCTTTTGGATATAAGCTAAGAGCAGTAGGCCATAATTCAGATGGCGCAGAATATGCTGGTATAAATATTAAAAAGAGTATAATCATTTCTCTTGCAATAAGTGGAGCCTTGGCTGGAGTAGCAGGATTTACTGAAATAAATGGAATTCACCATAGATTACTTGATAACTTCTCTAGAAATGTTGGTTTTGATGGTATTGCAGCTGCACTTCTTGGTGGAGCACAACCTATAGGAGTAGTAGTTTCAGCTATACTTCTAGGAATGTTGCAAACAGGTGCAAATGCCATGCAAAGGGGAGTTGGAGTACCAGCTAATATAGTCAGTATAATTCAAGCATTGATTATAATATTTGTACTAGCTGGTAATATGTTAAAGCCAAAGATTGAAGTTATGATGAAACGTAAAGAAAGGGGGATAATGTAATGGGTGATATATTGAATACAGCATTTTTAATAGCACTTTTATCAGCCTCCTTAAGATTATCTGTACCTATTCTATTGGCAGCTTTAGGTGGAATGTATTCAGAAAGAGCAGGAGTAGTAAACATTGGATTGGAAGGAATGATGTTGGTAGGTGCCTTTTCTGGAGTAGTGGGATCATATTTTTCAGGCAGTCAATGGATAGGAGTATTGGTTGCAATGATAAGCGGAATTTTAATATCTCTTATATTTGCATTTATCACAGTCAATATTAAGATAGATCAAATAGTTAGTGGAGTGGCTATAAATTTACTGGCAGTAGGACTTACAAGTTTTCTATATAGAGCATTATTTGGAATTACTACAGTCCCAATAACTGTAAAGGCATTTGAGGCATTTAATATACCATTATTATCACAGATACCTATTATTGGTGATATATTTTTCAAACAGACAGTACTTGTTTATTTAGCATTTATTCTGGTTCCTATATCATCATATATTTTATATAAAACATCTTGGGGACTTAATATTAGAACAGTTGGAGAGCATCCTATGGCAGCAGATACAGTAGGTATACCAGTTAACAAGGTAAGAACAATATGTGTAATGCTCAGTGGAGTATTGGCATCATTAGGTGGATGTTTTTTATCTCTAGGCCAATTTAACATGTTTGTAGACAATATGATAACAGGAAGGGGGTTTATAGCAGTAGCAGCAGTTATATTTGGTAAATGGAATCCAAAGGGAATACTTATAGCTTCGCTTATATTTGGAGTTGCAGATGCACTTCAGATAAGATTACAAATAGCAGATATAGGTATACCATATCAGTTTCTATTGATGTTCCCATATATACTTACAGTAATTGCTGTTACAGGAATGAAAGGCAAGTCGGTATCACCTAAGGCTCTAGGAACACCGTATGAAAAATAAAATTTAATGATTTAAAAATCAAGGGGGAATATAAATGTATATTAATAAGAAGATAATTGCATTAATGTTAGTTGCAGTGCTTATGATGTCTTTAGTGGTTGGATGTTCAAGTGCACCT
>CAYRYO010000093.1:0-4522 GCA_964428475.1 uncultured Tissierellaceae bacterium | reverse complement strand
TCTTTTTTTCATTTTGTACCCCCCTATAAATTAAAATTCATTTTTTTGGTCACTATAACTAATTATACCCTTTTAAGTATAAAATTACAACTCTCATATTGAATAGTCTGAATTAAACTACAATTACCACTTAAAACTTAGGACAATAAAAGCTCCAAGTTTTCTTGGAGCTTTTATTTAAATAATTAATTAGCAATCTTCTGGTTCGCCTACTGCAAATCCAGCTTTTGATAATACTTTAATAGCATCATTTATTTTAGATTCACTTACCATCACAATAGGACCAGTACATCCCATTCCTGATTCAGCATAAATTTTTTCTTTCCAAAGCGCCTGAACAGCATCTTCAAGTTCCATTATGTCTATACCATTTATGGTGCCAGTTACAGTTTCCTTTGGAGGAGCTACTACTTCTTCATCTTTATCTGCCTTTTTAGTTTCTTTTGTAAGGCCTTTTAATATATCTTTTAACCCTGCCTTATTTGCATTTTCAAATTCCCTGCTTGCTACTTCCTTCACTTTACCTCTAACAAGTGATGCTGCATAAAGTAGTGCATTTGATACTACAGGTGTACCTGATGCTCTTGAAAGAATAAGGATAACTCTATCTTGTTTTTCACCTATACCAGGTCCATATCCAAAACCTTGTGATTCATAGCTTCCACCTGTTGTATATGAAGAAAATACTTTCATTAGCAAGTTTCCTGTAAGAGTGTCATTGATCATTACATCTGGTTGACCAGTTAACAAGTCATTTCCTCTCATTACAGCTCCACCATCAGCTCTTCCAGATTCAGCAAAATTAATATCATATCCTTTGCTCTTTAAATCTTTAAAGGCTTTCTCAACTTGTCTAGCTCCATCAACATTTAATATACCTACAGTGGGATTTTCTACGCCCATAGCCTTAGCAGCTATAATCCCGTAGATACCATTTTTAACCATAGCTTCCACTCTATGAGGAGAAGAAGTTCCCGTAGTAGTAGCTAAAAACATTTCTTTGCCTTCACCTGGAGTGATTACTCTACCTACTGTAGATACTCCTATTGGAAAATTGTAATGCATAGTAACACAAGCATCTATTTCTCCATTATCTAGTAATTCTTCCATTTTTTTATGCTGTAAATCTTCACCATCCACATTGTATTGAGTAAGTTTTGAATCTACTTTTGGCCCTACTAATACAACTTCAATGCTTGAATCTCTGTTTTGTGCCATTTCAGCACCCTTAACTATATTGTCAATACCCAGTTCACTTCCAGCAACGGTAACACCAACTCTTACCCTATCACCGAATTGTCCAGTTTCCATAGCATCTGCAATATCATTAAATACTTTTCCTATTATATTCTTCACATTATTATCTGACATATTATCACCTCTAATCTTGAAGTAGATGAGATGCAAAATCTCTCATAGCTTCTGCTACAAGACCTCTTACTTCTTCTTTTGAAACGCCTTTACCGTCATCTAATTCTCCAGAATTTTTTTCCATAACTATTGATGTACCATCGAATAAGTTGGTCATTCTTCCTAGGAATAAGCTTCCCTTTCCTACGAACATCGCTCTCTTTATTTCACCATTTAACATAGCATCTCTTGCAAATCCTACATAAGGAACTCCTGATGGAATATGTCCTTGAGTTGGAGCCCAACCTTCCATACCGTATTTCAGAATAAAATTGTTGATTTCAGATTTTTCTAATTCTCCACGCTTAACTCCAAGAGCAGCAATCATCTTGTAGTTTGCAGTTGGAACATCTCCAGCTCCTGCTGGTTTTGTAACATCTGGGTTTTGCATTTCTACTGAATATTTATCTATATCAGTTACTGTCATTCCAGCTTTATCAAGTGGTGCAGTAACAAGTGAAGTAACTACTGCTTGAGGCGAAGATCCTGTTCCTACAGTGTGTCTACCTACTAAGTCTGTTCTAAGAATTGGATTTACACCGTCATTTTCAGAAATTAATACTGCAAATCCACCAATAACATCTTCTAATATAGGCATGTCTTTTTTAACATGATCTTTACCATTCATACCTAATTTTGCTGTAGATCCACCCGCAACTACTACAACATTTTTAAATGTTCCAGCTTGAACAAGTGAAGCAGCTTGAATAAGTGCATGTGATGGTGCTGCACAGAATCCTCTTAAGTCTGAACCTGTAGCATTTGTAAATCCTGCTACTTCAGCTATTGCCTTAGCGAAGTTTCCTCCACCTCTTTGATTCATATCCCCACAAGCCTCTTCTGAACACTCAATTACATATTCAATATCGTCAGGATTTATATCATTTTTAGCAATTAAATTTAATGCTGTAAGAGAAGCTGAAGCCTTTGATACAAGGTTTTCAAGTATAACATGTGCATTTAAATTGATATCTACATCATGAGCTCTTTTTACACAACCAACTAATTTGTTATCTAAATATAGACCTTCTGCATCTTGCTCATTTACAAATTTATCTATATCAGCTTGATCTGCGCCTGATTTAAGTTTAGCAACTAATTCTTCACCAATTAATGGATGTTTTTCTAATTTAGCCTTTATTTCGGTTGTAAATTCTTCTGATAATAATACAAGATCAAAGACATCTACTATCTTTATTAAACCTATAAATTCATCTTGTGGCATTATCTCACCAAATTTACCATCATCCGAAGCGCCTTCTGAGCCTTTATCATACCATGGTTGCTCGATCGTCTTAAGATCTTCTGGCTTTTTATTTCCTATATACACTTGGTTTGGCATATAGTTAACGGCATCTTCAAAGCTACGTAAGTGCTTTGGAAGAGTCTTTAAATATTCTGAATCTGGGTGCAAAGTTTTTTCTGTTGTTTGAGTAGTTCCGTTATGAAGTACCATGTCTGGTGCATGCACCAATACATATGCGGAACCTTTTACTACTGAATAATTCATAATCCACCTCCATAAATTTTGGTATGTAATTTACCTTTTTCTAAAAATTTGTTTTTATAAAGGGATGATTAAAATCATCCCTTTATATATTTAGTTATTATGTTTAACTTCAAATACTGTTTGATCTTCAATTTCAGTTTGTAAAGCTTCTAAAGCTTTTTCAACTATTTTTCTTCTTAAAGCTACTTCTTCATCTTTTTCTAAATTTGGATTTCCTAGTGGATGAGGAATAGCTATTGCTGGAACTATTCTATTAGCTCCTACAGTTAATGATATTGGAACTACTGTACAAATATGAACTACAGGGATTCCAGCTCTTTCAACTTCTTTTACCATCGTTGCACCGCAACGTGTACAAGTGCCTCAGGTAGAAGTTAAAATAACTGCGTCTACTCCGTCTGCTTTCATCTCTGCACTAAATTCTTCCGCATATGCTTTTGAACTAGCTACTGCAGTACCGTTACCCACTGTTGAATAATAGTATCTGTGAAGCTTTCCAATTTTACCTTCTTTTTCCATTTGACGTAAAACGTCAACTGGAATAACCCTATCTGCATCTAAATTAGCGTATACAGGGTCATGTCCACCATGCGCTGTTTCCCATTCGCCTTCTTTAAGATCATCTACACCTTCAATATCGTACTTACCATATCTTTGTGCTGATGATGATTCAATGTGGTCTGGGTTGCCATGTGGAACTATACCACCAGATGTAACTATAGCTATAGTAGCTTTACTTATATCTTTTATAGCTGGATTTGGTTCAACTCTATCAAAGTTTGGCATTGGGAATTCAGTCTCAAACTCTTCACCTTTAAGTTTCTTTAAAAGCATATCAACCGCTCTTTCAGAACCTCTTTTTTCTGTAAAATAGTTCTTTCTAATTCCTCTTGGTAAATAATGTTCTTCTTCTGGAGAACCTATTTCCTCACCTTTAACCAATTTAAGTGCTAATGGAACCATTTTCTTAACTGCATCTCTCATTCCTGCAGCAGAGTTTTTAGTTTCAACAATGTATACTGATTTCTTGAACATATCAGCACCTGGGTTTTCTATATACATGGCAGTTAAAGCTGGGATTCCTAGCTCATTTTGAACTGCTTCTGTAATACTACCAGCTGCAACTCCATATCTACCTGCATTAAACGCTGGACCAGCAATAAATAGGTCAGGGTTATACTTTTTAACCATTTCTAGTACTTCTGCTTTAGCTACTTCAAGGTTTTCACCGAAATAACTATCCCCACAGATAACTGTAGCTACTATTTCAGCTTCTCCTTTGAATCCAGCTTCAAGAGCCATACCAGGTCCTATTACTGCTTCTCTTACTTCTGGTTTATGATCAGCCTTTTCTTCTCCACCTATTCCAGCGAAGAATTGGTTGATATAATGTACAACTTTAATTTTCCCCATTTGTTCCCCTCCTCTCATATATTTCATACTGGGATTTGTTTTTAATTAGTATTTTGTATGTTCATCTCTCATTGATTTTACTTCTTCAATAATTTCATCAACATCAAGAACCATTTCCATCATACCAATTTGCTCTTCATAAACATCTGCATCTACTGCTTCTTTGAATTCTGGTTCTACTGCATGATA
>CAYRYO010000092.1:0-4635 GCA_964428475.1 uncultured Tissierellaceae bacterium | reverse complement strand
GAAAGATATATTATTTAATTTAAATCTTTTAAATTCTTTACTTAGATTTTCTATTTTTAACATATTAGACCTCCTCAAATAAAATCACTAGCATAGCTTGTATCTCACTGTATTTTAATCCTAATAATTTAGATTCTTTTACTATTTCTGTTAGCTTATCTTCTATTATCTTTAGTTTCTTTTCCTTCATTAGTTCTTTATTCTGCATAGCTACAAAAGATCCTTTTCCCTGCATTGTCTCTATAAATCCTTCTTTTTCAAGTTCATCATAGGCCCTTTTTGTGGTGATTACAGATATTTGCAAATCCCTGGCCAGTCCCCTAATAGATGGGAGTGCTTCTCCGACATCTAGTTCGCCCTTTATTATCATACCTTTTATTTGACTAGATATCTGTTCATATATGGGTTCATGTGATGAATTTGATACTATAATTCTCATATTACACCTCTCTCTACTCTTAGCTAAGCATATACTGTTCATATCTTATATATACAGTATATGCACTAGTATCCTGTTTGTCAAGAAAATCTTAAAATTAAAATTAACTTCATTAAGGAATTTTTGCATGCATAATAAAGGGCTGGCATGAAAGCCAGCCCCTACAAATCTGTTAGTAAATCTTATCCTATTTGTTCTTCTGCTTGAATTGGCATCATCTTGCCTATTATACCTCCAAGTATTGCAGGTACTACCCAAGGAAGTCCCCAAGATGCAAATGGCAAGTATTTTATTACTTGGGTTACATAAGTCCATATTCCAAACATATTGAGTATCTCTAAAGTACTTACTATCAATGTAGCATATACTGCATGTCTGTACATGTTTTTATTGGGATTGTCTCCACTTGCTACAGTGAGTAATATCATCACTATCACAACAGGATACATAAATACAAGTATTGGCTCTGAGAATGTTATTATAGATTCTACCCCTCTAACAGACATAAGTCCACTAAATAGCGTAGTAGCAATTACTATCCATTCGTACTTTAGCTTTCCCTTTGTAATACTGCTAAAGTATTGTCCTACTGTGGCTGTAAGTCCCACTGTAGTAGTCAAACAAGCAAGCGACACTACAAGACCTAATCCCATTTCACCGTAATTATGTAGGGAATTATTTGCTATATTCATTATTAAATCAACTTTTGTTATATCTTTTGGAAATAAAGATCCTCCAGTTGCTCCCAAGTATCCAAGACCTCCATATACAAGTGTCAATCCTCCTACAGCTATAAGTCCTGCTTTTTTAGTTATCTTTAATTGTTCCTTTAAATCAGTATGTCCACTTTGTATAAGTGATAATGTCACCATACTTCCAAATAATATAGAAGCTAATGCATCCATAGTTTGGTATCCAGTGATAAATCCATCTGAAAATGGTTTTGCTAAATCCTCTGATACAGGTATTCCCATAGGATCAAATATACCTTTAAATATTATTATACCTAGTAATATAAGAAGTACTGGTGTTAAAATCTTGCCTATTCTGTCCATCACATCATTTGGTTTTATAACCAAAAACAGGCTTATACCAAAGTATATAAGGGCAAAAATCATTGGACTTACACTTGGCATAGTAGGTAAAATAGCCATTTCATATGCAGTAGCTCCTGTTCTTGGAATTGCTAAAAGTGGACCTATTGCAAGTACCACTGTTATTCCTAAAAATTTGCTAAAAAATGGAGAAACCCTTTTACCCAATTTGTCAATATCTCCCCCAGATTTTGCAGAAGCAATTATACCTAGAAGGGGTAGTCCTATTCCTGTAATAAAAAATCCAAGCATAGACCAGTTCCATTTTTGTCCTGCAAGCAATCCTAAAAATGGAGGAAATATAAGATTTCCAGCTCCAAAAAACATTGCAAATAGTGCTGCTCCAAGTACAAATGCTTCATTATTCTTTTTCTTCTTCATATAGCACCTCTCTCTGTTTTCTATTTAATATGAATTATAACACAAATCCAATAATTCGTAAATTGAGAATGTTTTTGGAATAGATTCTATCTTCTGACCATTGACAAACTCTCCTATCTATTGTAAACTATAATTAAATAATAAGTTTACAATAGGAGGTAAAGATGAAGATATCTACAAAAGAATTAACTTTAGTTGCCATGTTTACTGGTCTTACTGCTATTGGCGCAGGGATAAGTATTCCTCTAGGCCAAGTGCCTATTACTATGCAAACACTGTTTGTAATACTCTCTGGCCTAATACTAGGACCAAGACTTGGGGCATTATCACAAATAATCTACATAAGCTTGGGACTTATGGGTGTACCTATTTTTGCAAATTTTACGGGAGGACTTCAATCTGTTATGAAAGCTAGTTTTGGTTTTATAATTGGCTTTGTGTTTGCAGCTTATGCAGTTGGAAAGATTGCCCATTTGGAAAAGAATTTTTCTGCAAAAAGAATATGGATGGGAAGTATAATTGGAACAATAATTATTTATATGTTTGGCCTTCCTTATATGTATTATATACTTAATATTGTAATGGCTAAGGGATTGAGTTTTAAAGTGATTATGAATATGGGATGTTTGCTATTTTTACCTGGAGATCTTTTAAAGATGACAGTAGCATCACTAGTTGCAATAAAGACCTTGCCTATATTGAGATCCAACTTTTCAATCTAGAAAAAATTAGTGGTAATAAGACTGGACCTTGGAAAGTTTTAAAGAGACGCACTCTTTGACCGTATCAAGTTTGCGTCTCCTTTTTTTATATATGACTATATTTTTCCAATTTGAAATGGGAAACTCCTTTCCCGTCAATTTTTTATTTAATTAATTTTGAAACTTGTTTAAATTCTTCTGTTCCTGCTTTCTTTAGTAAGTCAAATACTATCGTCTCAGTATTTGTAATCACAGCTCCCATTTCTCTCATCATTTCCAAGGCATTTTCATAGTTTTCCTGGCTTCTAGATGTCACTGCGTCTCTTGCTATATGGACATCATAGCCTTCCATCAAAAGATCCCTACAGGTTTGTAACACACATACATGTGTTTCCATTCCAACTATTATTATCTTTTGTCTTCCCAGCTCTTTAAGTCTAGTATTAACACCATCAATACAAGCTGTAAAAGTGCTTTTATCGAATACTTCTACTTCCTTATGCAAATTAGAGATTTCTTCTACAGTATGACCAAGTCCTCTAGGATATTGTTCTGTAATCAATATAGGCATATCCATTATTTTAGATGTTTCTAATAGTATATTTGTATTTTTAACTACTCTGTCTCCATGAGCCATAGCCTTAATTAGCCTCTCCTGAATGTCTATAAGCAATAATAAGCTATCTTCCTTTTTCAATGTATATTTGTCCATTTTCATCCTCCTAAATATTTATTTGACTTCCTCCTATTTTACAATTTTTGCAAAGGAATTTTTTCTCATTTCTGGTCTTCTATTCTAGCCTTCTAGCCCATTCCAAGTTCCTCCCATGCATCCTCAAGGATATCATAGCGATAAATCTGCTCAGTATATATATTCACAGCATAATGTATTTCTCTAGAAAAAACCTCTTCATGATTTGTTCCTAAAAACATATAATAGCATTCTTCACCATCAATCATGGTAGTCTCTCCTGTGAATAAAATATCCATACCTACATCCAAATATTCTTCTATCTCTACGATACCACTTGTAAAGATATCAAAAACTAAGTTTTCAACTTCATCAGAAGCATTACTATAAGACTCTCTTTCAAGATAATCTTTGTATTCGGCATCTATAAATTCTATGATATTCCCACTTTCATCAGTTTCTACATAATAAACTAAACCCTTAAAGATATCTTCCCCTAAAATATCAAATTCCTTGCCTGGTGCTATAGTGTAAAGAACACTCTCTGGTATGTCGCTTTCATAAACAGTCATAGGTCTGGGATATACCACTTCAGAGTCATCCATTTCCGGCGTCCACCAAACATCATCTATCCATAGGCTTTCAGAAACAATCCCTTGTCCCCAAAAGACTGCGTAAAACCAGTCATCTTTACGTGGGAGGCTTTGAGAACTTTCTCCAGTTTCTTTTTCAAACATTACTTCTTCAATCATATACTCATCGTCATCTTCATTAGGATCCATATTAGCTAACCTATTGAAAACGGATTTTCCATCTGCGAAAAATAAGGACATGACACGCTTCTTATCATAAACAGTTCTATGGAGAAAAAAGAAATCTCCTTTAGGATAATCTTCATCATTTAATTCAATAGAAATCATATCAGGGGCTTCATTAGAGTTTGCATATATTCTATCGAGTTTTATTTTGCCTTCATAATCGCCTTTATTTTCATCTAAAAATGGATCATGAAATGATATATTGATATTTAAATCATCACCAATATCCATCTTGCAAACCACATTACTCATATATTCTATATTACAAAACCATTGACCCACAAGGTAGTCTCTTATACCCTCCTCTGTAGTTAGATCAGGCAGAGATATTGGTATGCTTTCATCTTTATCTAGATTTTCCTCCTGTGCTTTTTTAGGTTTTCCTGAAAAAACAGGAATATTTGTGCTTACTTCTGGGTCTCCACTATTATCTATATCCTTTGGTCCACTACAAGCACTTAAAAGCAAAATACAAATAAGTATCCCTAATAATTTATTATATTTCATTATT
>CAYRYO010000091.1:0-4680 GCA_964428475.1 uncultured Tissierellaceae bacterium | reverse complement strand
CTGTTTTTTAAGACAGATGAAGAAGAATTGAAAGAAATTAGGGTGGAACCATATCAGATACTTATTGGAGATGATGATTTATATTTAAGATTTTTTAATTTGAATGAGGAAGAGTGGGGTGAGATTTCTTTAAATGAAGCTTATGATATAAATGTATTAAAGGGGAAATTTATCAAGAAAAATACTCCATTAGATAAATATAATATTAAATAATAAATGGTGGGGATTTAGATTGAAAAAGATAGTTTTATTATCATGTGTAAGTAAAAAGAAGGATTATGAAACAACTGCCGAAAATTTATATGAGAGCACCTTATTTAAACTATCATTGGGATATGCAAAAGGTTTGAATGCAGATAAGATTTATATTTTATCTGCATTGTATGGATTAGTAGAATTGATTGATATCATCAAGCCCTATAATAAAACATTAAATGAAATGGGAAAGAAAGATAGAATTATGTGGAGCAAAATGGTTTTGAAGCAAATGGAAAGTAAAAAGATTGAATTGAATAATGATAAATTCATTATTCTTGCTGGAAATAGATATAGAGAATATTTATTAGATTATATTAAAAATTATGAAATACCTTTAATGGGAATGAGAATAGGAGAACAGTTATCATATTTAAAAAGGGGAATGAAATATGAGTAGACATTGTTGTGAATTACATCAGATAGTTAATGGAATGGAAAGAATCAGATTCCCATTTAGAAATAAAATTATTCCAGATAATGGGTTATATATATTATTTGAAAGGGAAGAGTTAGGACATGGTGGAGATAGAATTGTTAGAATAGGAACTCATACAGGAGAAGGGCAACTTAGGTCAAGATTATATCAACATTTTCTAAATGAAAATAAAGATAGAAGCATATTTAGAAAAAATATTGGAAGGGCAATACTTAATAAAAGTAATGATAGCTATCTGAAATTATGGGAGTTAGATTTAACTACTAGAAAAAACAAGGATAAATATCTACATATGATTGATTTAGATTATCAGGGGAAGATTGAAGATGTGGTTACTAAATATATACAAGAGATGTTTTCCTTTGTGATAATAGAGGAAAATGATAAAGTGAAAAGATTGTTGCTGGAGAAAAGAATAACTTCAGATGTGTCTAATTGCAATGAGTGTAAAAGTAGTAAAAATTGGCTTGGAAGATACTCTACAAAAGAAAAAATTATAGATAGTGGATTATGGCAAGTAAATGAATTATTTAAAGATGGTTTTACTGAAGATGACTTTGTAGAATTTAAAGATAAATTAATAGGCAATATTAATAATTGATTTATAAATTATAGAATATAATTGGAGGGGATGAAATGAGTTTATGGCTATTTAGGGCAGGAAAAAATGGTGAGTATGAAGATAAGTTTTTAACTGATGGAAGAGTATACTTAACTTGGGATGATTTTGATGCAGATCTAAGAAAAGTAGATTCCCATGAAGATTTATATAAGATATTGGTAAAAAAATATGATTTACCAAAAGAAAAAACTGCTATAAATTGGGCATCTCAGATATGGCCAATAGCACATAGAATGGAAAAAGGAGATTGGGTTGTATTACCAAGTAAAATAAATAGGACTCTTCATTTTGGAAAGATTGTAGGAGATTATGTATATGATGAATCCTTAGGAAGTCCTTATTATCATTATAGGGATATTAATTGGTTTGCTCTGGATATACCAAGGGATAGATTTGACCAAGATATATTATATTCATTAGGGGCATTTATGACTGTTTGTAGGATACATAAAAATAATGCAGAGAAAAGAATAAAAGAAATGGCAAAGAATAATTGGTATACTACACCTAAGACTGGGATAGAAGCAATTGAAGGTAATAGTGAAGATTCTAAAATAGATTTAGATGAATATATATTTGATCAAATTTCAGAAAGGATTATTCAAAAATTCAAAGGGCATAGAATGGAAGATTTAATAAATGAGATACTGAAAGCTAAGGGATTTACAACATACAGAAGCCCAGAAGGTGCTGACCATGGTGTAGATTTATTAGCATCTCCAGATACACTAGGTTTCGGCTCTCCCAAGATATGTATCCAAGTCAAGACGAACGACACACCAATTGATAGAACTACCCTAGACCAGTTAATAGGAACTATGAGTAATTATAATGCTGATTATGGAATGTTGGTTTCCTGGAGTGGCTTCAAAACATCTGTAATTAGGGAAATACCTAAACAGTTTTTTAAGGTTAGATTATGGGATTCAAGAACAATAATACAAGAAATCTTTAATAATTATGAGAAATTAAGTGATGAAATTAAAAGTGAAATTCCACTTAAGAAAGTATGGATGCTAAATATGGAAGAGTAATATTTATAAAAAAATGGACTAGCCAAAAGGCTAGTCCTACCATTTCTTACTATAACTTAAATCAAATTGATCATCAATCCATTGAGAAGTGCTTTTAGTTGCCTTTCCAGTGGATTTTTCTTTTTCCCGTCTTTCTTTTGCTTCTTTAGACAAATCGATAGTTTCAATGCATACACCATTTTCAAATATAAATTCCTCTATATACTCATATTTAAAGGGATGCTGGAATCCCATATGAACATATAATTCATCAATAAAACTATCTCCTATAAGAAAAGAACCAGTATAAGGAATAGGTATATTTAAATTTTCATAGGCTAGATTACCAGCTAAGGCATACATATTTTCTTTCCAGTCATTTATTTCAAAGGCTTCTACTCCATTTATTATAGGAGGTTCTTTATCATCATTATTTGTATAAAGGTGCTTCAAAATTAAATTATTATCTTCATCTATAGCGAAGATAGCAATATATCCTCGCCAGCAAGCACTACATGTTGCAATAGGATGTAATTTAAGTTTATTGAAATCAAAAAAGTTTTCAGGGTGCTCTATTGCTACTATGTCAAAGTCACTTTTGTTAAAGCTTAATTTATCATTTATTTGAGCAGTCATATTGGTCTCCTTTATAAAAATATAATTTTAAAATTAAGGTCTAATTTTTTTAAAGAAATTACCCTTAGGGGCATGTCTTAGATTATAATTTGCTCCATATCTATTCATCTCGTTCATTTTGAATATGAGAAGATTTATATTTACATTTAACATTCCTGCTATTTCTACATCAGTACGATTATCTTTTGCAAGTCTTGTTACTTCATCATCATCTAATAATAGGTGGGCTGCAAAAATATTAGCTTCATATTCTGGTTGAGATGTTATATCGAATAACTCATACTCATGGAAAGGACCGTTTTTAGTTAGGTGTCTATGAAGGGTGTCATGGCCAAGCTCATGGGCAAGAACCATTCTCATCATATATTCATCCATATTAGCATTTAGAAATATAAATCTTTTTCTTTCAAAGACAGCATATATACCTAATAAATCCTCAAGATTATTAAGATATTTGATTGTAATATTAGACTCTTTTGCTATTTTAAAAGGATCATTAGTAGCAAATTTATTAATTATTTTCTTTACATGTTTGTGAATTAAAGAATTGTTGGAATCCATATAGCACCTCCAAATAAAGATGTAACTATTTATCTTTATCTTTTAAATATTTTTTAGGAGTATATTTTTTATTTTCTATTTTTGCCTCAAAGAAAGCTTCTTGTAATGCATCAAAAACTGCCTTTTTATCATTTTCTGAAAGCTCTCCACCTGCAAATAGGGCACGGGCATCAGTAATAAGTGCTTGGGCTCCTTTCATACCACGATAGCCATATTTTTCGCCAGCTGTTAAGACAAAGTCACTGCCTTCTGTCAGTAGATAATTTACATCCACATTAAACTCATCTGCAATTTTATGATAAACTTTTCGGTATCTAGGCAATGTTTCACCCAGTTCATAGGACTTTAATGTTCGTAAAGAAACTTCTATGCGATCGGCCATTTCTTGTTGGGTTAAGTTTTCTAGTGTTCTAATTTCTCTTAATTTTTCACCGAAAGTCATGGTGTCCTCCTCCTAAGGTGCAATACAAATGCACCAAAATTTAAATTTAACTTGACAAGTGTATTTAGAATACACTATAATTCAATTATGGGCGATTGAATTACACTTATTATATAATGAGTTGCACTTTGTGTCAAGAAATAAATTTAAGGTAAACCTTACCAAAGAACAGGAACGAGTAAGTACTTAATTTATTTAAAGGTGGGGAGGAGATTAAAATAGATATTAATAATTTAAAATTTGAACCATGCCAGGTTAAAGATGTTATAGGACTAAATGGTTTTAAGGATCAACCTATGGTTAGCTTTGTTGCAAATGATAGTAAAGGAATACTTCCACACGAAATACCAAATGGTAGTTTTATATTTGTAAGACCAGATGATGATTATGATATTGGTGATTTTATAGTAGTTTATAAAGAAGATGGTTTAAAGAAGGATTTCAAGATAAAAAAGGCAGAAGAAAAGGAATCTTTGTACTTTGGAAGAATTATAATGACTGCCAAAAGTTTTATAAAAGAAGATATATAAGGAATAAATAGTAAAGATATAAATATGGAAGGGGAGCTTTTGATTGAAAAATAACATTTCATGTCATAGGCCTGTCTTTTCAGATGATATCATTGGTTTTAATGATTTTAAATTCAATAATGTAGTCTGGTGTTAGAATATAAATAGTACAAGTTAAAAGTGAATAATTCCAAAAAATAAAG
>CAYRYO010000090.1:0-4754 GCA_964428475.1 uncultured Tissierellaceae bacterium | reverse complement strand
ATAGCGTCGATAGTTATAGTTTCAGCAGGCATGGTACTTTTCTTTATAGATGATGTGGGTGGCGGTACTCTGATAGGAAATATGGTTGCTATTTTAAGTGGAGTAGCTCTTGCTGCTTCTACTATAGGAATGAGACTTCAAAAGGAAGGTTCCCCAGTTGAAACTACTCTTTTAGGACATATAATAACCGTGGCAATTGGTTTCCCTTTTTTATTTGGGGCAGAATTTACCACTACAAATTTAATTGGTATTTTCTTACTAGGTACATTTCAACTAGGGATAGCATATATATTATATGCAACTGCCGTTAAGTATCTATCAGCGATTGAAGTTATCTTAATAATGTTTTTGGAACCTATTTTAAATCCAATATGGGTAATGTTGATTCATGGTGAAACACCAACTAAATTTTCACTTATAGGTGGTAGTGTTGTAATACTTACAGTTGCTTTTAGGAGTATAATAGTCAGTAAAAAATCTAAAAAACTAATTGAGAATATATAATTTAAAAATATAAAAAGGGATAGAAGTTATACATAGATGAGGAGTAGAATATGAAAAACATGAACTTGTTAGGTGAGATATATGAAAATAGCATTGATATAAAGATTCGAAAATCTAATGGTCAATATTATACCCCTAATTTTATAATAGACTATATAATGGAGAAAACTATAGGGAATGTAAATATAGTAGATAACCCCTTTGTAAGTGTAATAGATATTTCATGTGGTGCTGGGTACTTTTTATTTTCAGCCTACGATATATTACAAAAAAAAATTAGTGAAAATATTGATAATCTTAAAGAACGATATAAAGGAAAAAAATATATGATAGAAATGAATGGGGAAATAAAAGTTCTGTCTGGTAAGGAGTATTGGAAAAAAGAAAACATTCACTATCATATATTAAAAAGCTGTATATATGGAGCAGATAAAGATCTTATGGCAGTAAATTTAACTATTAAGGGACTCAGAGAAAAAGAAGTTGACATAAATGTAGGAGATTTAAATATAGTTCAATGTGATAGTTTGGTTTATTGGGAAGACAAAAAGGGAGAAGAGTTTGAAAAGCTAAAGATTAATGTAGATATAAACAAATTAAGAGAATTTTGGAGTAAAAAATATGATTATGTAATTGGCAATCCACCATATATCGGGCATAAGCAGTTATCTATGGACTATAAAAAATGGCTATTAGAAGAGTACGGTGATGTCTTTAAGGACAAATCAGATATATCCTTTTGCTTTTTTAAGAAAATACACGATATACTAGCCCCTAAGGGAGTTAGTGGAATAATATCTTCTAGATATTTCATGGAAAGCCCTACTGGAAAAAATTTAAGAAAATATTTTATGAAATATATTGATATAATTGAAATAGTGGATTTTTATGGTAGTAATGTGTTTAAAGATGCAGGAATAGCAACTGCTATATATATTTTCAAAGATAAGAATTTAAATGATTCCAATGAATATATAGATATACATAAGTTACAGAAGAGTGATTTCAAACTTGAAACAGATATATATATAGATGAAATGATAAATTCTGGTGTATTTGAAAGCTTTAAATTTCAAGTAAAGAAACTTAATTCGGACAGGTGGATGATTATATCAGATGAATATTATGATATATATAAAAGGATCCAAGAAAAAGCAGATTTAAAGTTAGAAAAAATAGCCGTATCTTTTCAAGGGATAATTACAGGATGTGACAAGGCTTTTGTAATTTCTGGAAAAGAAATTTTAGATCGTGATATTGAAAGAAAATTGATTAAACCATGGATAAAAAATAAAAATATAGAAAAATATAAAATTACAAAGGATGATATGTATTTAATATATGGAAATAATATAGATAATCCTGAATTATATCCTAACAGTATAAAATTTATGGAGAAACACAAAAATAAGCTAGCGGAAAGACGCGAATGTAAAAGAGGCATAAGAAGATGGTATGATTTGCAGTGGGGAAGAAAAGAATCTTTATTTGAACAGGAAAAAATAATATTTCCATATAAATCTAAGACAAACAGGTTTTCAATAGATTTAGAAAGCTTATATTTTAGTGCAGATATATATGGATTAGTGCTAAGGGATGAGTATAAAGATCAAATTAGTTTGGAGTATTTAATTGGTTTGCTTAATTCAAGTGTATATGAATTTTATTTTAAACTATTTGCAAAGAAAATAGGTAGAGATATTTACGATTATTATCCAAATTCACTATTAAGTTTAAATATAATTCTAGGAAATATTGCTTCTCCTATAGAAAAATTGGTAGCTCAGATATTAAATGGTGAAAATACAGGGAGTAATATTCAGATGGAAATAGATTATATAATAATGGATTATTTAGATTTTAGTGAAAAAGAAAAGAAAATAATTCAGGGAAATATTCTATAAATAATTATTAAAACATATAATAATACTAGCTTTGAAAAAATAAAAATTTTGCAATATTTTTGTATAATTCATTGATATTTATGTCTTGATATAATACAATGCAAATTTATGAAAATTTGCTAAAGGAGTGGTAATATTGAGTATTAGAAAACACAATTTACCCAAAGTAGTATTAGCTTTATGTTTGATAGGCTTAATAGCATTTAAAGATACAGGAATGTTTGTTAGTGAATTGGTGGCAGTTGATAAAGATGCAGATATATATGAGATTCCTGCAAACATGATGATTAAAACACATAGAATTAGCCAAAGATATGAACTTATAAATAATACAATGATTTTAGACAAGCCTTCTGGCAAGGGATTCAGAATTTTTTGCAAGGGAGAGATATTTCAATTATTAAAATATGAAGATGAATATGGGCTTTTTCAAGCAGAAGATGGTATGGAAGGTTATATAGCATTTACAGATTTAGAACCGATAGTTGAAGAATCATTTACATATGGAATATCTAAAGTAAATAAGCTTGTAAAAAATGAGAATCTTTTTTATACTCTAGTTAAGGGTGAAATAGTATATATAAAGGAGTTCAAGGAAGACAATTATGTAATAGTAGATAAAGATGGAATTGAATTTACCGTGGAAAGTGAAAATATTGAATTAAAGAGATCAAGGCAACTTGTAAATAGGGGAGGATATTCTAAAAAATCTATAAGCATAAGTAAAGTGGTTAAATCAGCCTACAATAAATTAGATGAACCATATGTTTATGCTGATACAGGTAAAAAGGGATATGACTGTTCAGGCCTTACATATTCCATATACTTAGATGAACTCGGAATAAAACTTGGTAGAAGTTCTATATCCCAAGCTAAAGATGGAGTACAAGTGTCTAGAGAAGAATTAATTCCAGGTGATTTGGTATTTTTCAAAACATCTGGGAAAAATATTGGGCATGCAGGATTATATGTTGGAGAAGGAAATATGATTCATGCCTCTTCTGGACAAAATAAAGTAATGATAACTAATATAGATGAGTCAAATTATTATACTTCTAGATATGTAACTGCAAGAAGAATAATAAGATAATGATTTAATTACAAGGATATTCTGATGAACTTATGGAATATCCTTGTAAGTTTTTTGACTAAAAAAACTTACAAATATGTAATTGACAGACAAGCAAATGTAAACTATAATGATATGAAGTGATTGTTTAAAAAATATCAATAGATTCAAATAACAAATAAATCTCATTTACATAGTGCAAAGTCGGTATCAATATACAGCTAATCAATATTTATATTTATTAACTGGTTTTTATAAAATTTTTAAAAGGAGGGTAGAAGGACTTTTAAATTTATAATGGAAGGGCTCAGGGGTAATAGCATGCATGATTTTGGTTCTTGCATGGTCTTTAGCTGACGTAACTGGTGATGCTGGAATTGCTTGGGGTCCCATGGCAATAGTTATTCGACTTGCTATACTTGGAGATCAATGTTCTCCCATTTTAGACCCTGTGTCACAAATGTTTGACTTGTCTAGATATAATAAATAAGCATTGTTAGTCATCTATTGAAATAAATAAGCATTATGATATAATTTAACTAGATAGTATTTTTAAAACAATAAGTGAAAGAGGTGTTGTTAGTGGCAGAAATTTTAAAAGGAAATGTTGTAGCAAAGTCAATAAAAGAGGAGATTGTAGCGGATGTTGAAGAGCTAAAAAAGGTGGGAAAGGAACCCACTCTAGGAATTATTAGACTAGGTAGCAATCCTGATGATATTTCATATGAGAGAAGTATTATTAAAAATTGTGAAAAGCTTGGAATAAATTCAAAGGTCTTTGAAAGAGATTTAGAGATGACTACAGAAGAGCTTGAAGATTTAATGGAAGTACTAAATAATGATAATAGTATTTCAGGGATACTTCTCTTTAGACCTTTACCTAAGCATATAGACGAGGCTAGAATAAGAGAATCTATATCACCTAATAAAGATATAGACTGTATGCACCCTTTAAACTTAGCTAAGATATTTGAGGGTAATATGGATGGATTTGTTCCTTGTACTCCAAAATCAGCTATGGAAATACTTTTATATAACAAGGTAGACCTAGAAGGTAAAAATGTTGTAGTTGTCAATAGATCTATGGTTTTAGGAAAACCATTAGCTATGATGTTATTAAATGAAAATGCAACTGTTACCATATGCCATTCTAGGACTAAGGATCTTCCTTCTATAACTAAAGCTGCAGATGTAGTAGTTACTGCACTTGGAAGAGCTAAGTTTTTTGATGAAAAGTTTTTCAATGAAGATTCAATTTGTATAGATGTAGGGGTTAG
>CAYRYO010000089.1:0-4759 GCA_964428475.1 uncultured Tissierellaceae bacterium | reverse complement strand
ATTTTAGTGTTAATTTTTTTAATTTAGTTTTTCATACTCTAGTTAACACTACCTTTATTACTATATTATAAGTATAACACTTATTACAGAAATAGTTAATAGATATTGTGAAATTCTTATCCTTATCTTAATATTCTATGATCTCAAAACTATATTAGATTTTATGTAAAAGTTAAACATAGCATATTTCTATGGATTTAAACTTAAATATTAGATATAATGATTAAAAGAGGTAATTATATTTAATTTTGGGGGATAAAGTCAAATGAAATCAAAACATATCATAACATTATTTATATTAACTATACTTGTAAAAATATTTCAACCTATTATTGTTGATGCGAATTTAATAGAGATGGAAGATATATATATAGAAAACTTGGTATTGGAAGAGACAAATATTGATGTGGAAATATACTATATTGACCTTGATAAAGATGGTATCAATGAAAGGGTTGAGATTGTTAGGGAAGCTATAACTCCAGCATATATAAGCTATTATGTTTATGATGAAATTACAGAAGATGTTTTATTTAGCGGAGAAAATATTTATAGAGGGATTATAGATATTACATCTGATAAAATCATTGAAAAGATACCCATATACAATGAAGGGGATTTTAGCATAGAAACTACTTATGAGCAAAATGAATATATATTAAAAGATGGAGAAATGATTTGTGTAAGTAGTATTATTAAAAATGATCAATTCAAGCAAGATAAAATGAGAATTAATTCTAATAAATATTACTCCAATCCATCTAGAGCTGAAATTGAAGATATATTAGAAGAAATTGCTTTAAATAAAGGAATCCCTCCAACTATATTAAAAGCTATAGCATATACTGAAAGCAATTATAGACAATTTAAAGATGGAGAGCCTTTGCTTAGTTTTGATGGTGTGAGTTGGGGAATTATGCAGGTAACTCCCAAGTTTTATCCGGATTTAGATATTCAAAAGTTAAAATATGATATAAGATATAATATTGAAGCTGGAGCAAATATTTTACTGGGGAAATGGGGCTATGCCTTTGCTAGAAATCCATTGATACCAATAATAGGAAATGCAGATCCACGAGTTTTAGAAAACTGGTATTTTGCTATTTGGGCTTATAATGGGTTAAGTGAAAGCAATAATCCTAATTTAATGCCTTATGAGCATAAAGGCTGGATTCAATATGAAGCATATCAGGATAAGGTGCTTAGATATGCAAGAGAAATATTGAATCAAGAGATAGTGCCAGTGTCAAAGCAATTAATTCCAAGCCAAGGGAAAGCAAATCCAAGTATAGTATACCCTGAATTAAATGATTCGAAGACTGATAAATATAGATTGTTTGTAGAAAATCAAATAGTTAAGGTAGATTCAACAAGTGGGATAAATTTAAGAAATGACAGTATGGGGTTTGTAAAATCAATAAAGAATGGAGATAGTCTTAGAATTAAAGGTATATCTAAACTAGAAGATGGGTATTGGCGTTATAAAGTAGAAGAACTATTTGTCAATGGCAGTATTGGACAAACAGGATGGGTAGCATCAAACTGGATATTACCTGATGACAAAGTAAATAGAGGATTTCAAGTATGGCAGAAAAAAACAATTTTAGATAAAAGATATATTTGGACTGTAAAGTTTAATTTATCTGTAGATAATAATTTAATTTCAGAGGATACAGTTTATGTCGAAGATAGCAGAGAGAATAAAGTTGATATAGATGTATATCTAGAAAATAATAAAGATATAATAAAAATCAAACCAGTTAATCCTTTTGAATTAGGAGAGAAATATACTCTATACATAAAAGGACTAAGGACAAATAGTGGTAGAGTATTAAAGGAAAACATACAAATGGATTTTATAGTTGAAAAAGGCAGATACTAATAAAGATTAAAGGAGAATACGATGAGAGTTTTATTGACAAATGATGATGGGATAATGGCTAAGGGAATTCAAATTTTAGCGAAGGAACTAGAAAAAGAACATGAAGTAATTATTGTAGCACCAGATATACAAAAGTCAGCTCAAAGCCATGCTATTACCTTGTTTAAACCACTAGTAGTTAAAGAAGTAAAACTTGAAGGAATAAAGGCAAGAGCATATAGTATATCTGGAACTCCAGCAGATTGTGTTAGAGCTGGAATGGAAGTTTTAACAGATGGTCCAGTAGATTTAGTTTTTTCGGGGATAAATATTGGGCTCAATTCTGGTATGGATATATTATATTCTGGGACAGTCTCTGCAGCTATTGAAGCTAGTATATACAATATACCATCAATAGCAGTTTCTACTGAATATATAAATGAAAAGGCTAATTTTGATATTGCAGCCAGGTATGCAAGTGAAATATCAAAAAAGGCAATTCAAGAGATAATAGGTACAAATATTGTATTAAATATAAACACTCCTTATACTGAAACTGATGTAAAGGGAATAAAAGTATGCAGGGTAGGAGATGCTATATATGATTATTACTTTGAAGGTGAAAATGGGAATGGAGAAAGGTTTTTGGAGGCAAAAGGAAGAAGAACTATAAATTTAACAAAAGATACTGATAGATATCATTTAAGCCAAGGATATGCAACTGTAACACCCTTGCACTATGATCTTACAAATTTCGAGACACTAGAAAAGGTAAGAAATTGGTTAAGCCAATGATAATAACTTATTTACAAAAGTAGAATTTAAATATATGCAGGGATTAGCTATACTAGCTGGTAAGGATTTCCCAAAGGGATCCATATTATTAGCTCAAGCATATTTGGTCATTTAAAAACTAAAGAGGCATATATGAATCCACCACAACCATTAAATACATATTATAAAATATTTTGCGGAACATAAGATGAAACTATAATGCTGAAAATGAAAAAAATATAACTTTTAGATTATTATATATATATTTTGCTCTCTATGTGCTATACTTATATAAAAATAATGTCGATATAAATCGTACTATATAGATATATGGGGGGAAAAAATGATTAAGATAATGGCTGACTCTACTTGTGACTTGAATCAAGAAATCATAGAAAAGTATAATATAGGAATTGCACCACTAAATATCATAATAAACGGTAAAACTTATAGAGATAAAATAGATATAACAGCAGATGAATTTTTTGAAATGCTACCAAATTTAGATGAACTACCTACGACATCAATGCCAAGTCCAGACGAATATTTAAAGATTATATATAAGTCTATTGAAGAAGGATATACTGAAATTTTATGTATTTGTATGTCTAGTGGTACAAGCGGTGCATATCAATCAGCTGCTTTATCAAAAGAAATTTTTTACAAAGATAATCCAAATACAAAGATAAAAATTCATGTTGTAGATTCTCTGTCTATGAGCCATGGCAGTGGTTGGTTGATTTTAAAAAGTGCTAAACTATTAGAATCAGGATATAGCTTTGAACAACTAGTAGACTTTAATGAAAGTTATAAAGCCAAAGTAAAACATTTCCTTTGTGTAGATGATTTGCATAATTTAATTAAAAGTGGGAGATTAACAAATACTAGTGCACTAATTGGAAGGCTATTAAGAGTGAAGCCGATTATGTCTATGAAAAAAGGGAAAGGTGCAATATTTGCTAAAGAAAGAGGAATTAATAGGGTATTAAAGCACTATATAGATGAATTTATTAAAAGAGTGGACAAGCAAATTACTGATTTTATAATTGTTGGATACACATCTAAAATAGAAACAGGGCATCTTTTAATACAAAGGATAAAGGATAAAACTGATTTCACAGGGGAGATACATCTTATGCAAATGGGAGTAGCGGTAGGAACTCATGTAGGGTTAGGCGGATTATCAATGTTTTTTGTAGAACATTGATAGGAAAATACAAATAAAGCTTGCATGGGGAATTTTCATTTATTTAGAATAAGCCTTCATGATTTCTGGAAGTTTAATAGTCAAACCACCATCTACAAGAATATCAGTACCAGTAATAAAAGAAGCTCTATCATCTGCTAAAAAGGCTACAGTATATGCTATATCTTGAGGGCTACCAGTCCTTCCGGATGGAGTCATCGATTTCATATAATTCATTTGCTCGGGATGTTCTTCCGCAGCTTTTGTTGCCATAGGTGTCATTATTATGCCAGGCGAAACCGATACTATTCTTCCGCCTTTTTGGCCAAATTCAGAAGCATATTTACTAGCAAGCAATTGAACTCCTTTTTTTGAGAAGTTATATGCAGTATCTGCATTATTTCCAACTACTTTTATTAAAGCATCCATATATCCGTCTTGAGATGGATTTTCAAGATACTTATTATAGTCTTCACTGTCAGGAACTATTCTACCTACCATAGATCCAATTAATATTAATACTGTATTTTTTTCTACAAACTTTAAAGTTTCATGGATTAGGTTTTCAGTTCCTAACAAATCAATTTCAAATATAAATCTTGCATCTCCACCTGTACCACTAACGCCAGCAGAGTTTATGACTGTTTTAATAGTTCCAAGTGAATTAGCATAGCTGAATAATTCTTCGATGCTCGCTTTGCTAGACAAATCACTAGTTTTATAAACTACTTCAATTCCTTCCTTTTTCAATTCAGCTTCTGCATTTTTTAATTTATCCTCACTCCTACTTGATATGAGAACTATGCCATCTTTAAATTGCTTTGCACATTCCAAACCAATTCCACTACTTCCACCAGTTATAATATGAATTTTTTTCATATGCATTCCTCCTAGTATAATAATGTCATAGTCAATACTGACTATGCAGTTAAAACTTT
>CAYRYO010000088.1:0-4832 GCA_964428475.1 uncultured Tissierellaceae bacterium | reverse complement strand
GCTAATCCAGAGATAAAGCATGGAAAAGTTAAAGTTGGATTTACACCAGATGAAGAAGTAGGCAGGGGGGCAGATTTATTTGATGTAGAAGGCTTTGACGCAGACTTTGCCTATACAATGGATGGAGGACCACTTGGAGAACTTCAATATGAAAACTTTAACGCAGCAGGGGCTAAGATAAGCATACAAGGGAAAAATGTTCATCCAGGTACAGCTAAAAATATAATGCTAAACTCAAGTAAGATAGCCATGGAACTAGACAGAATGCTCCCAAGTAATCAAGTGCCAGAAAGCACTGAAAACTATGAAGGTTTTTATTTGCTAACTGATATAAATGGAAGAGTAGATAGTACTACTATGAATTATATAATCAGAGATCACTCAATAGAGGAATTTAAAAAGAAAAAGGATTATATGAAAAGCATTGTAGATTTTTTAAATAATAAATATGGGAATATAATAGAGCTTGAAATAGAAGATAGCTATTATAATATGAGAGAAAAGATAGAACCTCATATGGAGATAATAGAACTTGCAGAAAAATCAATGAAAGAAATAGGAATAGAGCCAGACATAAAACCTATAAGAGGTGGAACAGATGGAGCCAGACTTTCATATATGGGTCTACCTACTCCAAATATATTTACAGGTGGATATAATTTCCACGGAAGATTTGAATTTATTCCAGTAGAAAACATGAGATTGGCCTCAAAGCTAATAGTTAAAATAGTAGAAAATATAGCTAAATAATTTCTCGAAAGTTAGAAAAAGCGTTTACTTAAGTAAGCGCCTTTTTCTTTGTCTAAGTATTTATATCAACTAGCATTCCTTTAATATCATCCAGCCTTTTAAGTATATTAAGCCTCTTATTTTCTATATCGAGAAAATCCTTTGTAAGTTCATCTAGTTCTTCATCTACCTTTTTCACAAGGCTATATACCCTATGTCTTCCCCTTCTATCAAGGGAGTTTTCCTTGAAAAACACATGGGAATTATTTACTGTAACATTTAAAAACTCTTTTACAAGTTTTTTATAAATTATTAAATCATCTATAAATAGCTTTTCGGATAACTTTTCTTGCTGAGTTTCAATTTGTGAATATATAGAATTTAATTCAGTCCTTATCTTTTCCTGTTCCAGTGCACCTAATTTCACTTTAAAAGTATCTTTGATAGCCTTTTTATCCGCAACCCTTGAAGTTTGAAGAGCAGAGATATTAGCTCTACCAGTTTTACCAACCCTTGACATATAATCACCATCCTTGTTCATTATATAATATCGGCAATAATAATGAAATACATAATAGTTTCTTAAGTAAATATAATATTTGACGATATATAATAATAGAAAATAAAAATTGTATTTTGAAAGGAAAAGTAATATGGAAATATCTTTAACCAGAAATAATAGCGAGGTCTTAAACAATTATGCACCAAGCCCAACTCTACCTTTCGATGTAGAGGGAAAGGTTGTGGAGAAAAGTGGAAAAGATGTCAAGATAGAAAAAACAATGGAAAATAAGACTTTTGAGTATTCACTTAGGCTTACAGATGAGCTAGAAGTAAAAGTGGGGGATAACGCAAAGATAGATAAAGCTAATATAGTAGCATGTAGTGTTGAAGAAGTAAAAGAGGAAAAAGCAGATAAAGAAGAAAGCATAAATGTCGAAAAGGCCTTAAGGGAACTGGGTCTTCAATATACAAGTGAAAATGTAAGGATGATAGAAAACTTACTTAGAAATGGAATAAAGATAACTAAAGGGAATGTGGATTCCTATGTGAAATCTAAGGAGTACCTAGGGAAGATACTAGATAATATAGATATTGAAAAATCAATTAAGCTAAGAGAAAGAGGAGTAAATTTAGAAGATGATAGTCTGCAAAAGATTGCAGAAGCTTTGGATCAAGTAGAAGACGAAAAGTTTTCATTTAGGAGGTTCTTTAAAATTGATAAAGATATTACTTATAAAGAAGCTGAAGTCATATCCAAGGAAATCTATGGGCAAAGAATGGGTAAAGACGTATATGACAGTATCATAGCTCTTAAAAAAGTAAAACTACCTATTACAAAAGAAAGTATAGAGAAAATTTTAAATACAATGAAAAAAATTAGCAATCTAAAAAATTTAGACGATAAGGTTTATGTAAAATTTGTAGATGGAGAAAGAGAATTTAATATAGAGAATCTCTATAAGGTAAAAAATCAATATACCAAGACTAGAATAGAAACTTCAAAGGATACAACTTTATTTGAAAATATGACAGTTAAATCCCAAGCCAATATAGATAGTTTAAAGCAAGTACTGGGTGATATTGGTATTGAGGATAGTCTGGAAAACATACTCATACTTAGGGAATTTATAGCTAATGATATGGATATTACAGCTGATAGTTACGATAAATTAATGGATATGAAAAACGTAGTGGGAGAACTTTTAAATTTAATAGAAGATAAGGGGGCTTCAAGCATTATACTTGATGAAACTAATTTAAAAGAAAATATATACTCATTAGTTGATAAACTAAAAAACTCTAAACATATAGACAAAGATTTAAATTTGCAGACAAATATATTAGATGAAGAAACAATTAAAGATAAAGATGAAAACATTAAGGCTTTACAAACTATAGAAGATAAAGAACTATTACAATTAATTAAAAAAGGTGAAGATTTTACTCTAAAAAATATATTTGAAATAAGACAAACAGAAATAAACTTGGATAATCAGCAAGCAAATACATCTATAGAACATAAAACAGTAGAAAAAACACAAGAGTTAATCAATATATTTAAAAATTTAGGAGAACATCTACACCCCAATATTATTACTAGAAGCAATCACGAAAATAGAGGAATTAGCTTAGAATCCTTAAATACAGTTAGTAAAGAAAAAAACAATGTGGTAAATATAAGGACATTACAAGAAGAAGAAATAAGATTTATACAGGATGAGTATACAAGAATAAAAAATACAATTACAACAAATGTAATTAGGACGAGCATAATTGAAGGCAAGATAATTGAAAAGATGCCTTTAGAACAACTAAACCCATATATACAAAAAAGTTTAAATAAATATAAAGAAACATCTAAAATGACAAAAGACATAATAAATATAAGTGGAAAAGAAGAAAGACTAATTCCAATGATAATGAAAAACAATTTAGAAATGACTTTAAAAGAATTAAGGAGTATTGATAATTTTTTAGATGGAGAAAAAAGCATTGCAAATACAATTAAAAATGAGTTTTTAAATAAGGATCGAGACTATAGTGAAGAATTTAAGGAAGGCATCAAAACTCTTCAGAAAAACATATCTGAAGGAATTAAAAAAGGGGAAACAATAAAAGAAGATTACAATAAACTAATGAATTCAATGTCAGGAGAAGATAAGTCTGGTAAAGATAATACAAGGGAAGAAAGAAAACAGGATTATCTAGATATAAGAGATAAAATTTCAAATAAAGATATGATATTTCAGCTTCCAATAGAAATAGGAGAAGAATACAAGACTTTAAATATAATAATTCCAAACGCAAAGGCAGGAATTAATAAAAATGATATGAATTTCTTTATATCTCTTGAAACAGAGAATATTGGTAAGATAAATATGGATATAAGTATTAAAGAGAAAAACATTTATATAAATCTAGATGAAGAGATGAATGCTTTAAAGCCTATGTTAAGTGTATTAGAAGATCAAGTTAAATCTATAGGATATACATTGGTAGAAGAAATTCAGGTGAATATATGACGAAAAGATTAGTATCTAGAAAGCAAATAGAAAAGGCATATAAAAGAGATTTAGATTATTATGAGAACACATTTAAAGATGAAAAAGAAAATAGATTAGAAGAACTTCCAGACGAAATGTTTCAGATACTTGGGAAAATAGTGTGCTTTATAGAAAATAGTGATAAAATAGAGGGGGAGAAAAGATGAGAATAAATAACAATATACCAGCATTAAATACAAATAGACTTTTAAATATAAACACAAATGATCTTCAAAAATCTCTAGAAAGACTTTCTTCAGGAAAACAAATAAATAGGGCTTCAGATGATGCGGCTGGACTTGCCATATCACAAAAAATGAACTCACAAATAAAAGGACTCAGACAAGCATCAAGAAACTCATTAGACGGAGTATCTATGATACAAACTGCAGAAGGAGCTTTAAATGAAGTACATGAAATGCTTCAAAGAATGAATGAATTAAGTGTGCAGGGAGCCAATGGAGTAAATTCGGGGGAGGATTTGCTTGCAATCTACAATGAAATAGACCAGCTTACCCAGCAAATAGATCAAATAGCTGATGATACAGAATTTAATGGAATAAAATTATTAGATGGAAGTGTAGGAACTGATTTCGCCCTTCAAATAGGGGCAAATAAGGGTCAAATTATAACAATTGATATGAGTGAAATTAAAGCCGATTCAGATACTCTTGGTATAAAGGTTGGTACAGGAGGAATAATTACAGATATTTCTAGTAATGCTGATTATGGTTCAGCAATCACAGCATATCAAGAGGCAATAAACAAGGTATCAACTTACAGATCTCAATTTGGAGCTATACAAAACAGACTTGAACATACAATAAGAAATATAGACAATACAGCAGAAAACCTTACATCATCTAAATCTCGTATAGAGGACTTAGATATGGCGAAAGAGATGAGTGAATTCACAAAGAACAATATACTTCAGCAGGCAGGTACAAGTATGTTAAGCAAGGCAAACCAATTGCCACAAACTGTACTTCAATTACTTCAGAATTAAAGATTGGAATAGGTGATGAAAATGAAAAATGAAAATATAGATATAGAAAA
>CAYRYO010000087.1:0-4876 GCA_964428475.1 uncultured Tissierellaceae bacterium | reverse complement strand
AAAAGAAAGGGATGTTATTATGAATAAAAATGCTACAGTTCATTATCCACATGACGAAATGACTACTTTTTTACTGCCTGTAACCACAGGATGTTCATATAATAAGTGTGCATTTTGTTCTATGTATGCAGATGACAAATATACTGAAGTTTCAATTAGAGATATTGAGATGCAACTGTTAAATGGCTATCTTTACACAGAAAAGGTATTTTTAACAGGAGCAGATCCTATGGCAATAGGCTTTGATAAGATGAAGAATTTACTAGATTTAATAAATAAGTATTTTCCCTATTGTTCTCGAGTCGCATCATATGGGGCTATAAAGAGCATAGCTAAGTATTCAGTCGAAGAATTATCAATTCTTCATGATGCAGGACTCAGACTCTTATATATTGGATTTGAAACAGGAAGAGATGATATACTAAAACTGATGAAAAAAGGTCATACGGTTAAAGAAGCAATTACTGAGGCAAAGAAACTTAACCAGGCAAGTATGCAATTTAATTCTATTATTATGTATGGAATTGCAGGTGAAGGTGAATCTATAGATAATGCGGTTCAAACTGCTAATATGATCAATCAATTTAAAACAAATAAGATTATTACAATGAATTTAATAATATTTGAAGCTACTAAGCTACAATATATGGTAAAAAACGGTGAATTTATTGCTCCTTCAAGGGCTGAAAGGCTTACAGAAATACTTACACTTTTACAAAACTTACAAGCGGATAAAGAAATTGTATTTGATACAACACACCCAACTAATATAATCAAGATAAAAGGCAAACTGCCTCAAGAGAGAAAAAAATTGATAGCTGAAATAATGTAAATAAGGATTTGCAAGATAAAGACGATTTATTTAACCCTTGTATTTACTAGAATATCAGTATATAATTGGGAAGAACGTTAGTTATTTTTACCAGATAAAATCAAGGAGGGTGTTTATGAAAAAGAAATTAGTTTTAATTTTAACACTAGTGTTGACAATTGGCATGTTAACATCAGCAGTAAGTGCAGAAGAACAAGCTATCAAGATATTGATAGATGGACAAGAATTAGAGGTGGAAGTTAATCCAACAGTTATTGAAGAGACAACCTTGGTTCCATTAAGAGCAATTTTTGAAGCATTAGGTGCGGAGGTAGAGTGGGAAAACGAAACTCAAACTATTACAGCAAAAAAAGGTGATACAACAATTGTATTAGCTATTGATAAGAAAGAAGCAAGTGTAAATGAGGAAAAGATGGAACTAACAGTAGCACCTAAGATAATCGATACACGTACGCTTGTACCAGTTAGATTTATTGCAGAAAGCTTAGGAACTGTAGTTACTTGGGATGGAGAATTAAATAGAGTAGTTATAACAAGTGGCGGAGCTAAAGAAGAAGTTAAAGAAGAAGCTACTGAGGAAGCAATCACTGAAGAACAAGCATTGGAATTATTAGTTAAAAAAGTAGAAGCTAAAAAACTTGAAGGTCTTTGTGATTACGATGTAAAAGATATAGTACTTAATTCTTCAGAAAATTATTTATCAGCTCATCCTGATCATGATAAATATCATGTTTTTAATCTTCAAAATGAATATGCTGCAGCTGATTTTAATTTTTGTGTTGACAAGATCACTGGAGAAATTTACATTGGTGGACCTGCAGAAACTGAAGATGGAATTGCAACTATAGAATTATTTGATGAGTGGCTTGTAAAACTTCCTGTAGTAGAATTAGAAGAGGAATTAGTAGAATAAGCTAACTAGCTTAGAGGGGCTAAAAGATAGGATTATATCCATTAACCTAAAGGTATAGTGGTTTTACGTCCAAACTTATAAAAGTAAAATTTTATTAGATACTTGATAAAGTTTTGCTTTTATTTTTTATTTTGCAAATGAGTGATAATGATAGGAGTGATAGCTTTTGAGCCTCGTTAATAATATAACAACAAACTTATATTCTATGATTATATTAATTATAATATATTATCAATCCATAAATCATTCCGAAAAGGATACTTTTCAACATAAGCTTTTTATTAAAATTATAGTTATTACTTTTGTCATATTGATTGTAGATATATTTAGTAGGTGCGATGGTAATCTTGATACTATTTATCCTATCTTAAACTATTGGGGTAATTTGATAGTGTTTTTGTTGAATCCTATTTTGCCATCAATGTGGTTAAAGTATACGCATTATCAAATTTTCCAAAATGAAACAAAGACCAAGAAACTTATATATCCAATTCTTGTAATTAATTTTATAAATGTAATCATGGTAATACTTACACAATATTTTCGATATTACTATTACATTGATTCATTAAATATTTATCATAGAGGTCCATTTTTTTTATTAGCTTTTGCCATTACAACTATTATATTATTTTCATCACTTATTTTAACAATAATCAATCGACATAAAATTGAAAAGAAATATTATCTTTCTCTTTTATTTTTTGCCATTCCTCTACTAATAGGCTTGGTATTACAAGTTCGGTTTTACGGTGTGTCCTTGATATTGCCGGGGGTTACTATATCTATTTTAATAGTATTTTTAAACATACAGAATCATAGTATATATACAGATTATCTTACAGGAGTATATAATCGTAATAAACTAGAAATATATATTGAGGATAAAATTAGAATGGCTACTGAGGAAAGTACTTTTTCAGCTATTATGATAGATTTAGACGACTTTAAATATATTAATGATACTTTTGGTCATGATATGGGAGATAATGCACTTCGGGGTACTGTTGAATTGCTAAAAGCTTGCATTAGGTCAAAAGATTTTATAGCGAGATATGGAGGAGACGAATTTTGGATTATTCTAGAGACTTGTAATATTACTGATTTAGAAAACATAGTTAATAGAATGAAATCTGCATTTGAAATATATAATGAATCTAATAATAAACCGTACAAGCTTTTATTTAGTTGTGGGTATGGAGTATATGATTGCAATAAAAATATGAATGTCAGTGAATTTCAAAAACATATTGATGATTTGATGTATGAAAATAAAAAAATGACTAAAGAATTAAGGTGAGCTAATGATGAAAAATAAAAAAATAAAAAGTCCAAAGATATATTTTATTATAAGTTTTTTAAGCATATTTATATTTTCTTTTATTGTGTTTTATATTTTTGAAAGTCAAATGAATAACATTAAATTAGAGGAATTAAAGAAAAATGAAGAAGAATTAGTTGATTTAGAAAATAAATTAATAGGTGAAGACTTTAGAACAATACTAGGAGACTTGCATTATTTGCATCATATATATAATAAAGAATTAAATGATAATAAAAACAAGGAAGGAATAGCTAGTGATTGGATAGAATTTGCAGATCAAAGATGGATATATGATCAAATTCGTTTTATAGATAGAGATGGAGACGAGATTATTCGAATAAATTATGATGGAAACAAGTCATATGCTGTAGAAGAATCTCAACTTCAGAATAAAAAGGATAGATATTACTTTTATGAAACTATAAATCTAAAAGAAGAAGAAGTTTATGTATCACCTTTGGATTTAAATATAGAAGGTGCAAAGATTGAAATACCTTTTAAGCCAATGCTTAGATTTTCCACACCAATTTATGATGAAAAAGGGCAAACACAAGGAATAATAATACTTAATTATTTAGCAAACTCAGTATTGAATAACTTCAAACAATTAGGTCAAAACGGTGAAGGCGAAGTTTCACTCCTTAATTCAAATGGTTATTGGCTGTCTAATGATGATGAAAAAAATGAGTGGAATTTTATGTTTGCAGATAAAAAGGATATTAATTTTCAAGAAGACTATCCAGAGGAATGGGAAACTATTAAGAATGGGAGAGGACAGATTCTCACGGAAAATGGAATATTTACATTTGCTACAGTTCATTTAAATCATCATTATATCCAAGGTGACGAATATGAATTAGATGAAAGCATAGTATATTCAGAGGGTACATGGTATATTGTTTCTCATATTAACTTAGAAAATAATTTAGCACCTTATTTTTTAAATGATTTCTTGTTGATTATAAAAGATGTTTTCAAGAAAAATAGTTATCAATTGATACTTATTGCTTTTATTTCAGCTATGGTAGGTTGGTTTGTCTATGAAAATAGAAGGAAATATTATGAAATAAAATATTATTCAGAGTATGACCCTCTTACTAAAACCTTAAATAGAAGGTCTGGGTATGAAAAAATAGATAGATTAGTTTATAAAGACGATAGGAGAAAAAATGTATTTAGTTTGTGTTTTATTGATGTAAATGGATTAAAGCAAGTAAATGATAATTTAGGACACGAACCGGGTGATGAATTACTCGTTACAGTCTGTGATGTAATTAAATTAACTATTAGAGAAAATGATTTTATAATTCGCATAGGTGGAGATGAGTTCCTTGTTGTACTTGATGGAATAGATGCTGTGCAATCTGAAGATATATGGAAGAGGATAGTTTTCAAATTTGAGGAAATCAATTTAAAGGAAAGTAGACCGTATATAATTAGTGTTAGCCATGGAATAGTTGAATACAATAACGAGCAAAAAACTGAAATTAATGATTTAATACAAAAAGCAGATGAAAAAATGTATAAGGAAAAAGAAATAGTGAAGAGAAATTTAAATGTTTTAAGATGATAATATGATATAATCAAACTATTATATTTTAAGGGGGCAATATAGCAATGGATTCAATATTTTTAGCATTAAAATCTATGATTTTGGGAGTAGTTGAGGGTTTAACGGAATTTTTACCTGTATCGTCGACAGGACATTTAGTTATTTTTCAAAATCTACTAAAGTTTAATGGAGAAACATCGAATTATGTTGAGATGTATACATATGTAATACAACTTGGGGCTATACTTGCAGTGG
>CAYRYO010000086.1:0-4997 GCA_964428475.1 uncultured Tissierellaceae bacterium | reverse complement strand
TCTTAGAAGTAAATGCAAGCACTATCATGGTAGCTAAATAAGGCATCATTTTATAGTAATTTTGATTGATTCCTAAATTATTTAAAAAGGGTATTAAAGAAACTGAGTATGCTAATGTTCTCAAGAATGCAAAGAAAAGAGCACCCATAAATATTTTTATTGGTTTCCATTGCCCAAAAATCATTACTGCTAAAGCGAGGAATCCAAATCCTGCAACTCCAGTATGACCATTTACATTTCCATCCATAATTCCAACTGCATAGAAAAATCCACCTATTCCTCCCAGAACTCCAGAAATACTAGTACCTGCATATCTCATTCTATGAACATTGATACCTACTGAATCTGCCGCGTGAGGATGCTCGCCACACGCACGGAGCCTAAGGCCAAACTTAGTCTTGTAAAATACAATAAAAGCTATTATAAGTAGTATTAAACTAAGTCCAACTGTCAAATATGTCCTTTGAAAAAACAATGGCCCAATTATTGGAATATCTCCAAGCACAGGAATCTTCTTAATATAAAAACTCATATTAGTAGTTACACCATCACTTACAAAAAACATTTTTGAAAATAATAAAATTGCTGCAGGTATAATCATATTAAGAGAAGTACCAGTAATTACTTGATCTGCACTCATAGTAACTGCTGCAAAAGATAAAAGTAGTGAATATATTAAGCCAGAAATTCCCGCAACTAACATTCCAAGCAATAAAATGGTCTGTGGATTAATTCCTGATTCTTGCATAAAATAAACAAATAAAGCTCCGAAAAATGCGCCGAAAAGCATTATCCCTTCTAATGCAATATTTACAACTCCACCTACTTCACTAAACATACCTCCAAGTGCTACTAGAAGTAGTGACATTGCTACCGGAAGCATGTTTTGGACTAAATAATATACCGTCTTCATCATTCTGCCTCCTTTGAATTGTTATCAATAACTTCATTTAGATTAGAATCCACCCCTTGATTTCCTAATCCATTTTGTATGATTTTCTTCTCTTTACGTGATTTAAGGAAATTAACTACCATTTGATTCATTATCATAGAAAAAGCCGAGAAGTAAATAATTATACCTATAACCACATCTATTATCTCAGGTTTATATCCTACAAGGCTTGCTAAAGTTCCTCCACGTTGTATATGAGAAATAAATATAGATGAGAAAATGATGCCTAGTGGATGAGAATTACCAAGAAGCGCTACTGCTATACCATTAAATCCATTTGCAGCAATTATATTAATTGGTTCGTAGGTCATACTGCTTCCTGCTATGGCTGATGGAGCAAGTATTGCAAAAGCCCCGCCTAAACCTGCCAATCCTCCGGCTATTGTCATAGTAATAATTATATTTGTCTTACCTTTCATACCAGCGTATTCACTAGCATGTTTATTAAATCCTGTAGCTTTTAATTCATATCCAAAAGTTGTTTTCTCAAGAACAATATATAATATTACTCCTATTAGCATAGCTAAAACGATTCCCCAATTTACATTGGATCCAGCAATCCCAAGAGCTGGAATTTGAACCTTGTCAGGTAAATAATTAGTTCTTGTCATAGTTGATATATACATTTTTGAACTTCCCTGAATCCACATATCTACAAGATACATTCCTATATAGTTAAACATTATGGAAGTAATAACTTCATTAACATTCATTAATGCCTTGAAAATTCCTGGTATAATTCCCCAAATCATTCCACCTAGCATTCCTGCCAAAATAGCTACAATCCAATGAATATTACCCGGTAAATCCCACATAAATCCCACATAAAGAGCAAAAAACATACCCATAGTGTATTGTCCTGATGCTCCTATATTAAACAATCCCATCTTAAATGCAAATCCAACAGCAAGTCCTGTCATAAGAATTGGGGTTGCAAAATAAAATACATTGCCAATTTTTCTAAAGCCACCTAAAATTATATAACGAAATCCTGCAATTGCATTTCCGGGAGAAGCTATTAGCATTACTAAGAGTCCAAATATTAAACCGATAGCAATAGCCATGAGTGCAGATGAAAATGAAGATAATGCACCACTATTTACGATATTTTTAAAACTAATTTTATTTTTATTAGATGAATTATTTTTATCCTGCATCATTAATCTCCTTTATTACATCTCGCTTTGCACCAGACATGTAAAGGCCTAGTTCTTGAACTGTAGTCGTCTTTGGATCAAGTTCTCCTACTATTTCACCTTCATACATGACTAAAATACGATCACTAACATTCATTACCTCTTCTAATTCTAATGAAACAAGAAAAACAGCTTTTCCCGCATCTCTTCTTTCAACAAGTTGGCTGTGTACATATTCAATAGCTCCTACATCCAATCCTCTAGTAGGCTGTACAGCTACTAAAAGTTCATGTTTTTTATCAATTTCTCTTGCAATAATCGCCTTCTGCTGATTACCACCTGACATTGATCTTGTTATAGTTATAGGACCTTGTCCAGATCTAATATCGAATCTTTCAATAAGATTATCTGCATATTCTCTCACTGCATTAAATTTTATAAATCCAGTTTTTTGAAACTTAGGCTGCCAATACCTTTGAAGAACAAGATTTTCTTCTAATTTATAATCAAGCACTAAACCATGTTTATGTCTATCTTCTGGAATATGACTCATACCAGCTACCGATCTTTCTCTAATTGATGCTTTTGTTATATCTTTTCCAGATAAAACAATAGTACCAGATATAGGTTTATCAAGACCGGTAAGTGCTTCAACAAATTCAGTCTGACCATTTCCGTCAATTCCAGCAAGGCATACTATCTCCCCTGCTCGTACATCAAAAGAAACATTTTTTACCACATTACCCTTTTTAAGCTTAGAGGCAACATCAAGATTTTTAACAGAAAGCACCACTTCTCCTAGTTCCTTTTCCTTTTTATCTACGGTAAAACTTATATCTCTACCTACCATCATCTTTGAAAGTTCTTCCTTAGTTGTATCTCCAACATCTACAGTACCTATATATTTCCCTTTTCTAAGAACTGTACATCTATCTGCAACTTCCATTATTTCATTTAGTTTATGAGTTATAAAGAGTATGGACTTGCCTTCATCTGCAAATCCTTTCATAATTTTTAAAATCTCACTTATTTCTTGAGGTGTTAAAACAGCAGTTGGTTCATCAAAGATCAAGATTTCATTGTCTCTATATAACATTTTTAAAATCTCAACTCTTTGCTGCATTCCCACTGTGATATCTTCAATATAAGAATCTGGGTCTACTTTTAATCCATATTTTTCACTTATTTCTATAACCTTTTCTCGTGCTTGTTTTTTTTCAAGAAACCCCATTGTATTAGGTTCAATGCCAAGTATAATGTTTTCAAGTACGGTGAAAATTTCTACCAACTTGAAATGCTGATGAACCATCCCTATCCCAAGGGTATTTGCGTCATTAGGATTATTAATTTGTACAATTTTTCCATCCTTTCTTATCTCACCTTTTTCAGCTTGATAAAGACCAAAAAGCACGCTCATAAGTGTAGATTTCCCAGCACCATTTTCTCCTAAAAGAGCATGAATTTCCCCCTTTTTAAGTTGTAGAGTAATATTATCATTAGCAATAATACCCGGGAATTCTTTTGTAATATTTATCATTTCAACAATATAATTTTCCACTTTAACCTCACTCATTTAATTGTATTTTTTGATTAATACATTCTTATCATATTATCTTAATTAATTGTTTATATTTAAAATGGAGGAAAACCTTAGCATTCCTCCATTTTAAATTTACTTTCATAAGGCTTAAACTAATATGCCATTTAATTTAATTGTATCTTATCTCGTAATAACTGAAACCTTTTTAAGATTTAATGCATTAGTAAGTTCTTCTCCTGTAGCATTTCCTGAAGGATCTTCAACTGGAATGTCACGAATTGGTGCTATACTTTCATCTGCTAACTTCTCAAATAGTTGCTCATAATCTTCCATGTTAAATGATTCAAATCTATCAAATGCGTCTGCATCTTCATCTCCTATTACTTGTGTTGGAAGACTTACACCGTCATTAGCTGCATTGAAAACTGTAGTCTTTCCTCCATAAGTATCCCAGCTATCTGTATTATAAATAGAATCAAGAACAGATATTACTGATGCCGCAAGACCTTTAGCTGCTGATGTGATTACAGTTTCACTGTCATATCTTTGGTCAACGTCAACACCAATAACTTTTCCATCTGATTCACTAGCTGCTGACATAACTGATTTACCAACTGAACCTCCACATGCAAAGATTACCTCCATACCCTCTTGATACATAGTCTTTGCTGTTGCTTTATTTGTATCAGTCTCATCAAAGTTTCCTGTATAATGGTATATTGATTTAATCGCTCCATCTCCAAGTCCTAATTCCTCAGCAGCATCTTCTGCTCCTTGAAGGTATCCGTATCCAAACGCTTGAACTGCTGGAACCGCCATACCACCCATGAATCCAAGATTTGTCATTCCATCCATTACTGCAGCGTATCCTGCAAGATATCCTGATTGTTCTTCTGCATATAATATACTAGCAACATTTTCTTTAGTATCAAAGTCTGAATAATCTGCTGTATGAGGTGACCCATCTAACAGAATAAACTTTACCTCTGGATATTTTGTTTGAGCTTCATATACAGCGACTTCAAATAAGAAACCTGGAGTTACAACTACTTTTGCTCCACCTTCTACTGCAAGATCGATAGCTGCTAAATACCCAGCATCTGAAGCCTCTTCTGGTTTAATATAAGTATGTGATATGTTTTCTTTTTCTGTGAATTCTAATACACCTTCCCAAGATCCTTGGTTAAATGATTTGTCATCAATATTACCTTTATCCGTAATAAGTGTGATCTCAGAACCTTCACTCTCATCACCACCACTACTACATCCAACTATACTTACTAAAACTAAAACAACTGCTAATAAAAAAGCTAATCTTTTTTTCATTTTGTACCCCCCTATAAATTAAAATTCATTTTTTTGGTCACTA
>CAYRYO010000085.1:0-5001 GCA_964428475.1 uncultured Tissierellaceae bacterium | reverse complement strand
GCTAATAGTGAAATGTAATTGTAATATGCTAGTACCAAAACTAAAGGAGGAGATGAAAATGTTGTTAAATCAAGGGATACAGGACTTTGTCAGATATATGAAACTAATTGACAGGTCCAAACAAACCATTACAGGGTATGAAAAAGAACTGGTTTATTTCGATAACTTCTTAAGTGTAAAACACAACTGCCCAATGTATATTGAAGACATCAAGCTCGTTGATATAGAAGATTATCTATTAGACCAAAAGGAAAGAAAAATATCTACAGCCAGTAGAAGCAGATCAGTTTATATTTTAAGAAGCTTTTATAACTACTGCACTAAGAAAGATTTAGCAGAAAGAAATCTAGCAGCACTTATAGAACCAGTAAAGGTGAAGCAAAAGGAAAGAGAGTTCTTAACAGAAGAAGAATTTGAAGAATTAATAGAAGCAATAAGCCATCCAGTTATAAAGACAGTAGTACAAACCCTTTTCTACACTGGAGGCAGAATATCAGAGACACTAGACTTGACCCTGGAAGATGTAGACTTGGAAAAAAGAGTAATTCACATCATAGAAGGAAAAGGTGGCAAGGACAGAGACATTCCAATAAACGATAAGCTCCACCAAATACTAAAGAACTATTTAGAAAATATTAGAAAGGCAGATTCAGATAAGTTCTTTGCACTGGAGAGAACAGGAAGCGTTTCAACTTCATATGTAAACAGAGTTATAGCTGATGCAGCAGATGAGATTGGACTAGAAAAGCAAGTATCGGCCCATGTTCTAAGACACTCTTTTGGAACCAACCTTTTAGAAAAAGGAGCATCAGTAGTAAGTATTCAAAAGCTACTGGGACATGCAAACCTAGCAGTAACAACAAGATACCTGCACCAAGATATGACAAAATTAACTGATGCAGTAAATCTACTATAGGAGGAGATGAAGATGGAAGCAGAATATAATGCAAAAGTAAGAAAGATAATAGAAATGCTAAAGTTTCAAACTAGAGATGAAGTTTCAGAGGAACTTGGGTATAAGACTTATAAGAGCCTAGATATGTACATGAGAAGAAAAAACTTTAGATATGATGCAGAAACTAATCAGTATGTACCAAGACAGAACAAGGCGAATAAACTAGATAAAGACCCAAAAAGCTATGCACCTACAAAGGTAGTTAGTATCATCACTGCCTTTGAGGAAGAAAACCCAGATCCTAGAGTAATCTCAAAACAAGAAGGATTTAGAGACCATAAAGAAATGGCAGAATATATGACTAACAAAGGATATGAATGGAACGCTTATAAAGCTAACTATATAAAGACAGTTGGAAAGTTAGAAGAAACAGTAGATGAAAAAATAGAGAAAGCTGAACCAGAACCAAAGACTGCATCAGCACCACCAACAGACATAGATGAGTACATTCCATTTATAAGATTTCTTTATGAAAAACGAGATGACATTTACCAGCTACTATCTGGAACCAAAGAAGATGGAACAATTCCAAGGTATGTAGTTCCAGGGCTAGTTAGGACTAAAGCAATTTATATGAGTGATATGGTATCTAAACTTACAGGAGAATTTAGTAAAGAGAAAAATATTAGCCAGAGGGAAGTAGTAGAAGGAGCTCTAATAGAATATCTTCAGAAATATGGATTTAAAAAAGAAATTGAAACACTTCTAAAAAACAATTAAATACTTTTTTAAAAGAGGTGAGTTTGTGGTATAATATAGGTAAGATGGAGGTGGTGTATAGAAATGTCATATGAAACAAGGCCACAAACTTATGATGAAACAATCAAACTCCTAGAAAAAAAGGATTACAGAGGAATAGCAGAGTTTATACTGCCTTCAATAAAGGATGCAGAAGAGATTTCTTTGGAACATACCCAATTATCTATTCCAGATATGAGGGAAATGGACTTTCTAGCAAAGGTTAATATGAACTCAGAAAACTTTATCTTTCATATAGAATTTGAAACAGCTTATAAAAGTAATAATGAAATGATGAAGAGAATGCTTAGATACTACACTTATATAAAATGGCATAATGACTTACCAATATATCAAGTACTTGTAGTATTAAAGAAACCTAAAAATGTAAAAAATATTCAAGATAACTTTGAAAGTACAGTTCAAGACTTAGATATTTTAAAATACAATTACAAAGTAATTAAAGCATATGAGATAGATAAAAATGAAATACTAAAGACAAGAAAAGTTGTACTATATCCACTTAGAGTATTTATGAAGTATGAAGATGAAACAGAGGAAGAGCATATACAGGAATGCTTAAGGGCAGTAGAAGAATTAGAAGATAAAGACTATTATTATTTAACAGTTCAATGTATAAAGAAACTTTACAAAGGTAGTGAATATGAAGTCTATGTAAAGGAGGAGATTTTAATGCAATCAACACTATACCAAGAGCCTTTTAAGAAGGGTAAAGAAGAAGGTCGAATAGAAGAAAAGATTCATACGGTAATAAAACTTTTAACAAAGAAAGTTGGTTTCTTGCCAGATAATTTAAAAGATGATATAAGAAAATTAGATGTAACAACTTTAGAGATTATAACTGATAGTATTTTTGAAATCAATTCCCTGGAAGATATTAAGAAATATTTGCCTTAATAGAACCCTTATAAACTACTAATAGCAACAAAATCATTATGAAACCATAGTAAATAATAAGCTTATAAAACCTATCATTACGAGTAATGGTAATAATGATAGACTATATAACTACAATTTGATATTAAGAGGCTCTCAACCCTTTGAGTTCAGTGGGGTTAAGGGCTTCATCACATACATAAAAACAGGTCATTTTGTGCTATTAACGCAAAGACATTAGAAGTAACATTCAACAATGCTATTAGTGAAGAAGATCAAGCTAAGGCAACTTTTGATGTTAAAAGAGGAACAATCGCAACAACTGTTGAAGCTACATGGGCTGAAGACGGAAAATCTGTTGAATTAGTAAGAGCAACAAACTTATTAGCTGGTGACTACACAGTAACAGTAGGCGGACTTGAGTTTGCTGAAGATGCTAATGTAGGAACAGTAAAAGTTGAAGCTCAAAAAATTGCTTCTTTAGAGATAGCAACAGATAATGTTGTAAAAGCAGCATCTGCGGATGTAGTTTTTGCAGCAAAAGACCAATATGGCGACAAGATGGATAAAACTAGAGGAGACTTCAACTGGACTGTAGTAAACGTAACTGATTCCACAAGAGCTGTTACTGTTATAGGAGCAGTTGGAGATAAAGTTCTTAAACTAAACACATCAGCTGCTAATGTAGATGATGTTATAAGAATAACAGGCCTATTAGCATCTGACCCATCAGTAAAAGCAGTTAAAGAAGTTACTGTTTCCAACATATTTGTTGACAGTTTTGAATTAGGTGAAGTGGTTCTTCCAAAAGATGCGACTATGTTAGTTCAAAATGCGGGATATGTAGAAGTAAAATATAGTGCAAAAGATAACTTTGGTAAAGAAGTTACGCTTAGTGATGTGGCGGCTACTGCAAATAAAGATACAGTAGACGGAATTCAGTTCATTACCTCAGATAATACAATTATTCCAACAAAAGACAGTGCTAATAACTTCAAAGTAACTGATGGCAAACTTGAAGTAAAAGTATTAAACGTAGCCGGAGATGTAACACTGACAGCTTTAAATACAAACAGTGGTGCAACTTCAAGCATTAAAATCAAAGTAAATGCAACAGCAGCTCCAGCAACAGTAGAATTTGGTGAGTTCAAAGATGGTGCAGAAATTGTAGCTGGTGATACTGATAAAACAGCTAAATTAGGAATTACTTTCTTTGACCAATATGGCGAAGCTATTAAAAATGACACTTATGACATGACAGGTAATTTTAATGTAACTGTAACAGGTGCGGGAACACTTAATGTTGAAGATGCACTTGTAGACGGATACGTAGTATTCAAAGATAGTGCTGCAACAGCTGGAACCTATACAATAACACTAGTTCACAAAACAACAGGAGCATCAGTTTCAACTCAAGTAACAGTAAATGAAAAAAGAATTGCAAATCAATTAAAGGTTGTAACGGCTCCTAACACAGATTTAGTAGCTAGTGAAAGTACAAAAGTTAAGTTTGAGATTATTGACCAATATGGTAAGAAAATGACAACAGATCAAGCTGGATATGAGGTGAAAGTATCTAAAGCATCTGATGCTGATTTGAAGATTACTTTACCAGCAAAGAATGCAGATGGAACTGGTCTTAAATTTACTGTAGCTATTGCAGATATTACAGTTACAGCTGGAGCAGGTGCAGCGACCGAAACTGTAACATTCACTCTTCAAAAGACTGATGGAACAGCTATAGATTCTCAAGCATTTAACTTTACAGTAATTGCAGATGCTGCTAAATTTGTAGCATCAACAGATAAAAAAGAATATACAGCTGGAGATGACATAGTAGTAACTGTTAAAGCTGAACAACCAGCAGGAACATTCTACAATAAGTACAATGAGACTCAAACGGCTAAAGTAACAGTAGGCACAAAAGACTATATAAGAACATTAAAATTTGTTGACGGTGTAGCTACAACAACAGTGCCAGCTACTACAGCGGGAGCATCTGTGGCAGTTAAAGTAGACTGGATATCAATCCCAGGTGGTGCAGCATCAGCTACAAACGTAAAAGTAGTAGAAGCAGCAGCAAGCAAGTTTGCTTTAGCTGGAACTACAGGAGCTGTAACTCTTGGAGTTACTCTTCAAGATAATTTTGGTAACACATTAACTACGTTTGCAGGAGATAAGGTTGTAAAAGTAACTTATCCAGCAGCTGCAGATATTTCAGATTCTGGTATTGATGCTGAAGGAAATGTAGTAGTAAACTTTACAGCAGGTGTAGGAACAATCACATTCAAAGCTAACTTACCAGTAGGAACTTACACAGTAACATTTGAAGGTTTCACAGGAACATTAGAAGTCAAATAATAAAAGTGCGAAACGTTGCTCAATAAGCTAGAAATAGCGAAATGAGTGGA
>CAYRYO010000084.1:0-5252 GCA_964428475.1 uncultured Tissierellaceae bacterium | reverse complement strand
TAAATCCTACTAGGGAAGGCTCAATTGATGCTTTACTTCAAGTAGTACAAAATAACGCAGATGTAGCTTATAACTTTTCTAAGAAAGGTGTTCACATGCTTGTTGAAAAATATGCAGCTGCCTTTGGTGAAAAGGGAGGAAGAATCATTTCACTTTCACCTGGTATAATCATGACACCTATGGGAGAAAAAGCTGCAGAAGCTCACCCTGAAAGAATGAACTACATGAAATCAATGACACCTGCAGGAAGAAACGGAAGACCTGAAGATATTTCATCTGTTGTTAGTTTCCTTGTTGATGAAAAGGCATCTTTTATAACAGGAACTGATATAACAGTAGACGGTGGTCTTACAGTAAACATGCCAACAATAATAGCATCATATAAAAAGCAACAAGGAAAATAAAGTAATGAAATCCTAGGAAATTAAGTTTTCCTAGGATTTTTATTTTTATTGAAAATTGGGAAACAACTAGAAGTCATTGAATCATATTATGGAAAGAAGGAGTTTTAAAAAATTTGTAGAATAATATATATAATAAAGTATTGCATTATTATAATAAAAGTAAAGCCTACGAAGTGGAATGTATGTCTATACTAAATAACTTATAGATAGGGGGAATTTTGATGATAGATTATATAAAACTGCGTATCGTAGAATACCGTTGAGATGGGGATGAAGATAAAATGGCATCAAGGATAATACATTTAGTTATATCACAAATAATCTGTGAATATTTTGATTTAGATACTGGTAGATTTAATTTAGGTAATCTTTTACCTGATTTGCATGCAAATACTAAAGAAGCAAAGGCAACCTCGCACTTTAGAATTCTGAGAGAACCTTACGAGGATTCAAATACTAATAAATATCAATACTTTGATTATAATCATTTCTTGGATAAGTACAAAGATAAGATAAATGATGATGTTTATTTAGGCTATTATTGTCACCTGATAACAGATGAATTATGGATACAGAATATATACATCAAATATATGCGTGATGAAAATAGGAAAAAATGAGTAAATGAACAAGAGAATTATTATCATGATTTTAGTAAGTTGAATGAAATTATAATAAGAAAGTATAATTTGAAAATAAATATTGATTTTGAAATAATAGAAATGAAGGAAATTAATCCCGAGAAAATTATAATTCTTAAAGCAGACTTGGAAAATGACTTTAAAATAAGATATGATGATTTGAAATTGAGGCTATTTAAGTATGAAGACATTATTAATTTTATTGAAGAAACTAGTAGTATAATTATTATAGATTTGAAGAGCAAGAAGTTAAGATAGCTAGTAGTGAGATAAGAATGATTAAATGTAATAAATTAAGAAAATCAAAGGAAGTGATATGCAATGAATTTGAGTAATATAGAAACTAGAAGACTTGTATTAAGGGAATTTGATAAAGATGATTTTTTGTCAATTCATAGTTATGCTTCAGACCCTAAAGTTTCAAAATATCAACCTTGGGGACCCAATAGTGAAGCAGAGACACAAGCTTTCTTAAACTTAAATATAAAATACCAATCGGATAATCCAAGATATGATTATGAAATTGGAGTAGTAAGAAAGGAAGATAATAAATTAATTGGTTCTTGTGGAATACATGTATCCAGTCCAGATAATAAAGAAGGGTGGATTGGATACTGTTATAATCAAGAATACTGGGGAAATGGATATGCTTCAGAAGCAGCTGAAGTAATTATTGAATTTGGATTTAAACAATTAAACTTACATAGGATTTTTGCAACTTGTGATCCAAATAATATTGGCTCAGTCAAAGTCTTAGAGAAAGTTGGAATGAGTAGGGAAGGGAGACTAAGACAGCATAAATATCAAAGGGGGGAATGGATAGATTCTTATTTATATTCCATTCTTGAAGAAGAATATAAATAAAATTAACATAATAGGAACTAATACTATAGGTGGTGTAAAAATTGAAAATAGAAGATTTATTAAAATTAGAAAATGAGGAAGAAAGAGTATCATCTCTCTATGATATTTTTGATGAAGGATCAAGATTATCTTCAAAAGCAACACAAGTTGAATTTCTAACAACTGTAAGACAGATTGAAAAACATCTTAAACCAGGCATGAAAATCCTTGATTTAGGTGCTGGAACAGGTGAATATAGTATATATTTTGCTAATCAAGGATATGAAGTAACCTCAATAGAATTAGTTGAAAAACATGTAGTTCAAATCAAAGAAAAAGTTAATAAGAATATGGATATTGAGGTTTTCCAAGGTAATGCCATAGATTTATCCATTATTGAAGATAATACTTATGATATTGTATTATGCTTTGGGCCTTTGTATCATTTAGAAAAGATTGAGGATAGGCTCCAGTGTATAAGTGAAATAAAACGAGTATCTAAGGAAGATGGAAAAATGTTCTTTGCATTTATCTCTAATGATATGGTCATTACTACTGAAACCTTTTTATATAGTCCTAATTTTTTATTAGAAGATTCATATGATCACGAAAGTTTTAAAGTGCTGAATTTTCCATTTGTTTTTCATACAGTAGATGATGTTAGAAAAATATTAAATGATAGTCATTTAAATATTATTGGTGAAATAGCAGCAGATGGATTAAGTGAATTATTTGCCGAGAAGATTAATAATATGGATGAGAAAAGTTATAGGCAATGGTTAAATTATCATTTCTATTGTTGCGAAAAACCAGAATTCTTGGGAGCAAGCAATCACTTGTTGTTCCTAGCACAGAAATGTAATTGACAATTTAGGAGGGATTTTATGATTAAAATGATTGTAACCGACTTAGATGAAACCCTTCTTAGGACTGATAAGTCTATTTCTAAATATACAATTGACATAATAAAAAGGGTTCAAAATAAAGGAATAAAAATCATATTCGCAACGGCTAGGGGAGATAGTTTAATATCTCTAATACCAATTGAATTATTTGATGGATATGTGTTAACGAATGGTGCTAAGGCTTATGTTGATAACAAGTTAATATATGATAGTCGGATAGCATCAGATATTTTCATACCTTTTATACAAGATTTGTCCAATGCAAATCTTAAAGTTGCAGCACAAATTGAAGGCATCCATTATTCTAACTTTAATGTAACAGAAAAATGGAGGTATATTAATAATTTTATCATAACTGATTACCTGAACATTTCTGGGAGTGCTGATAAGCTATATGCAATAATAGAAGAGATAAATCAAATAGATATAATTAAATCAAGGCTTCCCAGGGAACTATATTTAAATGTAAGTAGAGATAATTTAGCTATGATAATGCATAAAGAGGCTAGAAAGAGTATTGGAATTTTAGAAATTGCAAAGATGTTTAATATATCCAAAAATGAGATATTAGTTTTTGGTGATGACACCAATGATAAGGATATGTTTCTAAATAGTGGACTAAGTGTAGCAATGGGCAATGCCATAGATGAGATTAAGATAATAGCGGACCATATTTGCGATACAAATGATAATGATGGTGTAGCTAAGTGGTTAGATGAGAATATTTTATAAATTGATTATCAACGATAGAGTGCTAAATAAAAATAATTTAGAATGAGAGGATAAATTAAAATGAGAATTGTATCAATTAGAGAAAATCCAGAGTACAAAGAATTAGCAATTAAGTATTTTCAAAGCAAATGGGCAAATGAAGACAGTAATATGGTTTATGAAGATTGCATTACTCACTCTATCAATGCAGAAACATCTTTGCCACAGTGGTATCTATTGATGGATAATGACAATATAATCGGGTGTGCAGGTTTAATTACTAATGATTTCATAAGCAGGATGGATTTATATCCTTGGGTCTGTGCGTTATTTATTGAAGAAAATTATCGGGGAAATTCCTATGGATCCATTTTACTACAAAAAGCTAAAGAGGATACTAGGAAATTTGGATTTCCAAGCTTATATCTTTGTTCAGATCATCTTGGATTTTACGAAAAATATGGATTTTTAAAAATCGGAACTGGATACCATCCCTGGGGTGAATCATCTGGTGTTTATCAAATAAAGTTATAGATTGAAAATAAGAGCATAAATTCATATGAAGACAGGTGTATATATAATGTCCATAGAAACAAAAAGATGTAAGATATTAAAATTACAGAAAAGTGACTATGAAAATATTAAAGAATTATATTTTGATGAGGATGTAAGAAGGTTCCTTGGAGGGGTTTATAATGAAGAAACCTTCAATAATAATTTTAATGATATGATTTTTGATAAGGATGATTTATTCTATTGGGTTGTCCGACTTAAGAATAACAATGAATTTATAGGCATGGTATCCCTTGATAGATACCATGATGGGACAAATAGAGAAATATCCTATCAATTTAAGTCCCTGTGGTGGGGACAAGGATATGCAGAAGAAGTTATTAGCAAGGTTATTGATTATGCATTTGATCAATTAAAGCTAAAGAAATTGGTTGCTGAAACACAATCTGTAAATAAGAATTCTTGTAAACTTCTAAAAAAGGTAGGGATGAATTTAGAAGGAATAGTTACGAGGTTTGGTGCTGAACAATCTATTTTTAGTATATCAAGGTAAACAGTAAAGAACTTTTATATATTTCAGGAGTGATTGAATTGAAAGAAAGAACAGTTATGATTTTTCCCAAATTTGATAATATGGAAATTATAGATGAGATTAGAAGGAAGAATGATCCTTTAGTAGACAAAGTGTCTCCTCATATTACTTTAATATTTCCCTTTAAAAAGGATATAGGAACTAAAGAAATTGAAAAATGGCTTGATGCTGCATTAAAGAATATAAAAACATTTAAGATTGAGCTACAGGGATTCTCAAAACAAGAAAACCAATTTGGTAATTATCTATTTTTAGACATAAAACAAGGTGCTAATAAGATAAAAGAGATACATGAACTTCTTATTAGTTTAACTAAATTTGACTATCCTTACAATCCACATATGACTGTTGGAAAATTGTTAACCAAAGATGAGTTAGAAGTTGCTTATAATGAAGTCAAGGACAATGAGGCATCATTTAAAACCATAGTGGAGACTATTTCAGTGGAAATAATAGGTGAAGATGATATATCTATTATTGAGTATGAATATAACTTAAGTTAGTAATAAATATTATGTCTATTATAATATGGAGGCAGATTAGATGAATGAATATTTAGGAACCATAGTAGAAGTAAAAATTGATAGGCCTATAGGATCAGTTCATCCAGAATATAACTTCTTTTATCCTGTTAATTACGGTT
>CAYRYO010000083.1:2567-5278 GCA_964428475.1 uncultured Tissierellaceae bacterium | reverse complement strand
ACCATACTTTTGAAGGTCTTATGAAACTTGACCAAGATGGAATGGTAGTTCCAGGTATGGCTGAAAGCTATGAACTTGCAGATGACGATTTGACTTACACATTTACACTTAAAGATGATGTGAAGTGGTCAAATGGAGACCCTGTTACTGCACATGATTTTGAATATTCTTGGAAAAGAGCATTGGATCCAGACCTAGCAGCAGATTATGCATTCCAAATTTACTATGTTAAAGGTGGAGAAGCATATAATACTGGAAACGCTTCTCGTGACGATGTAAAGGTAACAGCATTAGACGACAAGACTCTTGAAGTAGTACTTGAAGCTCCAACAGGATACTTTTTAGAGCTTACAGCATTCTACACTTATTTCCCAGTTAACAAGGCTGTAGTAGAAGGAAATGCAGATTGGGCTAAAAATGCTGACACTCACGTATCAAATGGACCTTTCCAACTTACAGAATGGTCACATGATGCAAGCATAAAGATAAGAAAAAATGACAATTATTATGATAAAGCAAGTATAAATCTTGATGGTGTTGATTTTACTATCATTGAAGATGCAAACACTACTTGGCAAGGATATGAAGGTGGAGAATATGACTTCTTAGTGGATCTTCCACAAGCAGTTACAGCTCAAATGGTAGAAGAAAGTAATCCAGAGCTTCAAATCGGTAAGATGGTAGGAACATATTACTACAATGTTAACCCAGATGTTAAACCATTTAACAATATTAAAGTTAGAAAAGGTCTTTCTATGACGGTTGACCGTGAAACTATAACATCTAAAATTGCTCAAGGTGGACAGATTCCAGCTGAAGGTGTAGTACCATTTGGTATTATGGATGAAGACGGAAGTGAATACAGAGATAAGGTTGGTCAATTAGTAGACTTTAATCCTGAAGAAGGTAAAAAATTATTTGAAGAAGGTCTAGCTGAAGAAGGAATGACAGTTGAAGATATGAAAGACTTGGTTATTCTTTACAACACTGATGAAGGCCACAAAAAAATCGCTCAAGCAGTTCAAGATATGTGGAGACAAAATTTAGGTGTTGAACTTCAACTTGAAAACGTAGACTTTAATGTTAAACTTGATAGAGAAAAATCTGGCGACTTTGCTATATCACGTGCTGGATGGATTGGAGACTATGTAGACCCTATGACTTTCATCGACTTATGGTGGAGTGAATCAAGCTTTAACGATTCAAAATACAATAACCCTGAATACGATGCATTGGTTCTTAAAACAAAATCCACTGCAGACCAAGCAGTTAGATTTGAATCAATGAGAGCAGCTGAAAAAATGATAATGGCAGATATGCCAGTTATACCAGTATACTTCTATACTCAACCATATGCACAAAAATCATATGTAACAGGAGTATATAAGCCACTTGTTAACTATCCTAAGTTAACATATGCAGATATAAACAGATAAAAGCTAAATTTATCTAAAATAAGTAGGGTAGGTCTAGACCTACCCTATTTATTATCATTAGATAGAGAAAATTTAATGCTATCCTTTATTTTTTTCTTAAAATTTAAAGAAGGGAGAATTTATATGAAAAATTATCTTTTAAAAAGACTGGTTATGTCCCTACTTACAATTTGGGCAGTTATCACCATCACATTCTTTTTAATGCACTCAATACCAGGAAATCCATTTGCACAAGAAGGTAAAATGCCAAAAACAGTATATGAAAACCTTCAAAAAAAATATGGATTGGATAAACCACTTGGAGAACAATATGTAATTTACTTAAAAAACCTACTCAAAGGTGATTTTGGAGATTCTATGAAATCTAAAGTTGAAACAGTAAACGATATGATACAAAGAGGATTCCCTGTTTCTGCATATATAGGAGCTGAAGCCCTTTTATTTGCTCTTTTAATAGGACCAGCCCTTGGAGCCATGGCAGCACTTTATCAAAATAAATTCCCAGATTATCTATCCATGATAATAGCAATAATAGGTATTTCAGTTCCCAGTTTTATAATGGGCACAGTGTTTATACAATTTATTGCAAAAAATGTGGGCTGGATACCAATAGGAGGATGGGGAACCTTTAAACATACACTTCTTCCAGCACTATCTCTATCCCTAATGCCTCTAGCATATATGGCAAGGCTTATGAGATCTAGTATGTTGGAAATTTTGGGACAAGATTATATAAAAACTGCTAAATCTAAGGGAATTAAAAAATCTGCCGTAATACTTAAACACGCAGTTAGAAATGCAATACTACCTGTTATTTCAGCACTTGGTACTCTTATATCTAATTTAATCGCTGGTAGTTTTGTAGTAGAAAAGATATTCGGTATCCCAGGACTAGGATCCTTCTTTGTAAAATCAATAGTTAATAGGGATTACACTTTGATAATGGGCACTACTATCTTCTATTCTGTTATTTTAATTTCAATGCTTTTCTTTGTAGATATAGCTTATGTACTTATAGATCCAAGAATTAGACTTACTAAGGAGGGACGCTAATATGGTAGAATTTAACAAAGAAATGTTTGAACCTGTATCAAAAGAAGATTCCGATGCTGAAGTTATAAGGCGCCCAAGTATAAAATACTGGCCCGATGTATGGAGAAGACTAAAGCAAAATAAACTAGCAATGGTAGGACTTGTAATAATTGTCATAATGATAATCATGGCAATTATTGGCCCTAATTTAAATGAATTTGACTATAGAGATAACAACTACAG
>CAYRYO010000083.1:0-2467 GCA_964428475.1 uncultured Tissierellaceae bacterium | reverse complement strand
GGTACCAGTTTATTTGTAATTGTATTTGCACTTAGTCTTACATCCTGGGTACCTATGGCAATACTTGTTCGTGGACAGGTGCTACAGCTAAAGGAAGCAGAATATTCACTAGCAAGTGAATCTCTTGGAGGTAACAGTGCTTGGATACTTAAAAAACACATTATACCCAACACAATAGGCCCCATACTTGTAAATGTTACACTTGCTATACCTAGAGCAATATTTTCAGAAGCAACACTAGGCTTTTTAGGTCTTGGACTTCAAGCTCCCTTATCTAGTCTAGGTACATTGGCAAATGAAGGACTCGCTGTAATGCCTGTAGGTATATTTTACCAAATACTAACTCCAGCGATCTTCATATCATTAATAATGTTTGCTTTTAATGTACTCGGCGACGGGCTTAGAGACGCATTAGACCCAAGACTTAGAAAATAGAGAGGTGAGAAAATGGAAAAAGTATTAGAGGTAAAAAACTTAGCTGTATCATTTAAAACTTTTTTTGGAGAAGTAGAAGCTGTTCGTGGAATTAGCTTTGATGTAGAAAAAGGTCAAACAGTTGCCATAGTAGGAGAATCTGGATGTGGAAAAAGTGTAACCGCAAACTCAATAATGCAACTTCTTCCAAGACCTCCTGCTTTCTTTAAAAATGGAGAAATAATTTTCAATGGCGTAGATTTACTTAAAAAAACAGATAAAGAAATGGAACAAATACGCGGAAGCGAAATAGCAATGGTATTTCAAGATCCTATGACTTCACTTAATCCAACTATGAGAATAGGAAAACAAATAACAGAAGGACTTATAAAGCATCGTAATATATCCAAGGAAGAAGCAAGAAAGAAAGCAATAGACATGTTAAATCTTGTTTCAGTTCCTCAACCTGAAAAGAGAATCACTCAGTATCCACATGAATTCTCAGGCGGTATGAGACAGCGTGTAATGATAGCTCTTGCAATGGTATCTGACCCCATGCTTTTAATAGCAGATGAGCCTACTACAGCACTAGATGTTACAGTTCAGGCACAGATATTGGAGCTAATGAAAGATATACAAAAGAAACTTGGTATGTCCATTATCATCATCACTCATGATTTAGGTGTAGTAGCTGATATTAGTGATATAGTCAAGGTAATGTATGCAGGGCAAATTCTAGAAGAAGGCTCAAGTGAGGAAATATTTGAAAATCCAAAGCATCCCTATACAAGAGGACTTTTGGCATCAGTTCCAAGGCTAGATATGTCTAGAGATGAACCTCTATACTCTATAGATGGTACTCCTCCAGACTTATATATACCGCCTAAAGGATGTCCTTTCTTTGCAAGATGTAAATTTGCAATGAAGATATGTAAAGATAATATGCCAGACTTTGACAGACATAGCGATACTCATGCAAGTAGATGTTGGTTAAATCATCCTATGGCTAAAGCTAGTGAAGGAAGTGATATATAATGGAACCTATAATATCTGTTAGAAATTTAAAAAAACATTTTAAAGTTGGAAACGGAATGTTAAAAGCTGTTGATGGCTTGAATTTTGATATATATCCTGGCGAGACCTTTGGACTCGTAGGAGAATCAGGTTGCGGAAAAACTACAGCAGGAAGAACCCTTATTAGGCTATATGAGCCTAGTGATGGAAAAGTAGTATTTAATGGCCAAGACATATATACATTATCTAAATCTAAAATGCAAGAAGTAAGACGGGACCTACAAATGATATTTCAAGATCCTTATGCTTCTCTAAATCCTAGAATGACTGTTGAAGAAATAATATCCGAACCACTAGATATTCATAAAATATATAAAAAGAAAAGAGAAAAAAGGGATAGAGTAGTAGAACTACTAGAGCTCGTAGGCCTAAACGAAGAACATGCCATGAGATTTCCTCATGAATTTTCAGGAGGACAAAGGCAAAGAGTAGGAGTAGCTCGCTCACTTGCACTCAACCCGAAGTTTATAGTATGTGATGAGCCTATTTCAGCTCTAGATGTATCTATACAAGCTCAAGTAGTCACGCTACTAAAAAATCTTCAAGATCAGCTTGGACTTACTTATTTATTTATAGCACATGATCTCTCTATGGTAAGATATATATCAGATAGGGTTGGAGTCATGTATTTGGGACATATGATGGAGCTTTCAACTTCAGAAGAACTCTATGAAAACCCTATGCATCCATATACAAGGGCACTCCTATCTGCTATACCAATACCAAATCCTGAGACACAAAGAAATAGGCATAGAATAGTACTAGAGGGAGATGTACCAAGCCCAATAGACCCACCAGAAGGATGTAGGTTTGTAGATAGATGCAGCTATGCAATAGACAGATGCAAAGCGGAAACACCAGAATTCAGAGAACTAAAGCCAGGACATTTTGTAGCATGTCATAGGGCAGAGGAGATATAAAGAGGGAGTTTTGGAAAACAAAGGGAAATTTTGAAGTTTAAGAAAGGGAGTTTTGAAAA
>CAYRYO010000082.1:0-5285 GCA_964428475.1 uncultured Tissierellaceae bacterium | reverse complement strand
AATCATCTTTCTTGGACCATTCACAAAAATCCTTACCACCATTCATAACACTAGGCAAGGTGCTGGTAACAGAAAAGGCTGGTAGCTTTATTTGCTTATCTACAATAATATGAATCACGTTTCCGATAAACTCGACTAATTTCTTGCTACTGCGATGTGGTAAACTTATATCTAGATAAATCAACTTGCCTTGAACATCTTTATATTCTGAATCATTCTTTTTAAGCCGAGTAGCATACTCTTGCAATTCATTGTACCAATACTCAGAAGTTTCATAGTCCAGGCAAAGAGAATTAAGCATACTCATGCCACATATTAATGATGAAGATTTTAAAATTTCCTCTCGTGGCAGAGAAAAGTAGTAGTTTTTCATTTCACGGTAATATCCCACACTGGGGTTTTGCTCTGCATTTTTTACTAACAATGAAGATACCTTACTCTGCTCCTTGGCAAGGGAATAATATTTTAATGCCTTCTCAAGTTCACCCTTTAATTCATAATAAAGTGCTGCACGACTGTATAGCATACATTGTTCCGCTTCAGTGAACTTCTGGTTCATCTCCCATATCAAAAATTGTTGAAAAAATGGCCAAAAACGGTAGGTACTTATTCCATCAAAGTGGAGCATGGTGGTATCTCGTTGAATGATAGCCAATAATTCAGCTGTATGAGGATCTCCGTTAACTATATTTGCAAGTTTTAAATTGAAATCCTCAAAGGGCGCAAGACTCACCAACAATTGTCGCAAGGGCACTTGAAAACGCAAATAAACAGCCTCTTCAAAGTAGAAAAACAAATCACGCTTACCTTCGCTTAATATTTCTGCACTATATTCTACACCATTCCTTAGCTTGCGACATAGGATATCCATGGCAAGGGGATAGCCCTTTGTATCCCTATAAATTTCATTTATTTCACCTTGGCTAACTTGGATACCATGCGATTCCAGCATCTTCTGTACAGTCGTATGGTCAAATCTTAACATGGATGTTTCTATGGTAAATAGGATCCCTCCAAATTGAAAAGGCATCATCCATCCAGGGATATGCCCACGACTTAGTAAGACAAAATGTAGGTCCTCTCTAGAGATAATAAGATTGCACAATGCTTGCTGTCTCTCTGACTCCAATAAATACTGAAAGTCATCTACAAGAATAACATTGCAGTTATTTGGAATATCTTCTGATAAAAACTCTGCATCTATTCCATTTAGTTGGTAAAGCTTATGCCCGGAAAGCAATGTTTTTGCCATAGTAGTCTTCCCAAAACCACAAGGTGCAGAAAACAGAATAATCCTATGTTTTTCCCAACTATCTAGAAAGCTTTCTTCTAATGATGGTTTTATGATTATAGAAGCTCTATCTTTCATAAGTCGTCTCCTCACTTTAATACATGTTTTTAGAAAATTCTTTCAAGTATATATGTTATATTATAGAAGATTAATCATACTTTGTCATCCACCCAAAGTATGATTGAATAAATTAAAATCAATTATTTTTTACAAAATTTAAAAAACCTATAGATAAAACCGCCTTTTCGGAGGATTTCATCTATAGGTACTATTATACTTGTCCTAAACCTTTTTATCATTTATTTTTTTTCATCTAATCCCATCAAGACCTTTTCGGGAGTAATTGGTAGGGTCCTTATTCTAAGACCTGTTGCATTGAATACAGCGTCTTGAATTGCTGGACAGGAGCTATTTACTACAACTTCTCCTATTGATTTTGCACCAAATGGACCTGTTGGTTCATAGCTCCTTGCAAATTCAACTATTATATTTCCAATATCCTTTCTGGTTGGTATCTTGTAATTCATTAGATTATTGGTAATCATCTTTCCATCACTAGATACTTTTACATCTTCATAAAGTGCCATACCTATGCCCTGTACTATTCCACCTTCTGCTTGAGTTCTTGCAAGATTTGGATTTACTACCGTACCCACATCTAAAACCGATACAAAATTAATAAGTTCAATCTTTCCAGTTTCCAAATCAACTTCCACCTCTGCAAATCCTGACATATATGGTGGTGGAGATTTGTGTGCTAGATAAGAATCACTAGTTGTGAGTTGTTTCTGGGAATATATCATTTTACTAGCCAATTCCTTTAATGTTATTTGCTTATTATACCCTTTCACTCTAACTGCATTTCCATCAAATTCAACCTTGTCAGCATGGATTTCAAGTTTTTTAGCAGCTTCTACTTCAATTAATCTTTTCATCTCCCTAGCAGCCTTTACCACTGCATTTCCAGTTACATAAGTAGTACTAGATGCATAGGCACCACCATCAAAAGGAGTAATGGCTGTATCTGAAGCAATGATACTTATCCTGTCCATTTCTACACCCAAGCTTTCTGCACAGATTTGAGATAGTATAGTGTCACTTCCAGTTCCAAGGTCTGTAGCCCCTACAAGCAAGGTAAATGATCCATCGTCACATAGATTGATAGTTGCTGAACCCATATCGACTTTTGCAATGCCTGAGCCCTGCCTAGCTATAGCCATTCCTACCCCTCGCACCTTCTTATTGTATAAAACTGTTTTAGGATACTTTGCATCCCATCCGATCAGCTCTTTTCCTCTACTAACACAATAATCAAGGGCACAACTTTCTACAATATCTGCTGGTGAAGTATTCTCTGCTCCATTGAAATTGAAGTTGATTGCATTTTCTCCCTTTCTTATCATATTTATATTTCTCATTTCAGTTGGATCTATTTTTAAAAGGGCTGCCATCTCATTTACAGCACTATCCACTGCATATATTCCCTGAGTGGCTCCATATCCTCTAAATGCTCCAGCAGTAGTATTGTTGGTGTAGACTACATGACCTTTAAATCTACAAGCTTCAACCTTGTTATATAGGCTCAAGGACTTCATCCCTGCCTGTAAAAACACTGCATAGGCATGTTCTCCATATGCACCAGTATCTGAAAGTCCAGCTAGATCAATCGCCTTGATTTTCCCGTTTTTATCTGCACCTATAGTTACATCAAGCCTCATAGGATGTCTTGGAGTTCCAGCTTCAAATACTTCCTTGGTTGAATATACAATCATAGAAGGCTTGCCCGTCCTAAGCGTAACCAATGCGGTATAAAATTCTGATAGAGCAGTTTGCTTGGCTCCAAATCCAGACCCTATCCTAGGTTTTATAACTCTTATCTTACTGGCAGGGAAATCAAGAGCTTGTGATAGAAATCTCCTTACATGAAATGGTATTTGTGTTGAATCTATGATGACAAGCCTACCATATTCGTCCATATATGCTGCTGATCTAAAAGATTCAAACATCATCTGATGGGTTGCTTGTGAATAGTATCTATTGGTAACTTTGTATTCACAATGCTTTAATACTTCATCAGTATCCCCATATTCTATATCAACCTTTGCAGCTATATTTCTACTTGCCTCAGTTCCCACATCTACCTTGCATACCACTTCATCGTGAATTACAGATTTATTGTCTATAGCATTTTCAAAATCAAGTACAGGATCCAGTAATTCATAGTCTACCTCGATCAGTTTTAAAGCCTCATTTGCCGTTTTTTCGTCTATACAAGCAATGATTGCAACATCATCACCTATATGCCTCACATATCTATCCAGTATATATTTATCATACATAGAAGGCTCTGGATATGCCTGACCTGCCCTAGTAAATAAGATTCTAGGCACATCCTTATATGTGAATACACATTCAACTCCAGGATGATTTAAAGCCTTGCTGCTATCTATGGATTTTATCCTTGCAAAGGCATGGGGACTTCTAAGCACCTTGACATGCAGTGCATCCCTAGGAGCCAGGTCTTCAGTGTATACAGGTTTTCCCATTACCAAACTGAGTCCATCTATCTTACCTATTGATTTATTTACAGTCTTCATTGTTCACCCTCCAAATAGGCCCTTATGGCTGTCAATTGACCTACATAACCACTACATCTACAGAGATTTCCCATTAGATAATCTAGTATTTCTTCGTCACTGGGGTTTTTCAATTCATTTTTAAGACCTATAAGGGTCATGACAAGGCCTGGACTGCAGTATCCACATTGGTCTACACCCTCACCTATTAGAAATTCTCCTATTCGCTTGGCCTCTTCCTCCACCCCTTCTACAGTGGTTATCTTGTGTGTTCCAACCCTTGCTGTAAAAAACGAACATGAATGAATTGGCTTTCCATCTACAAGTATGGTGCAAACGCTACAGGAATTTGTATCACAACCCCTTCTAATACTCATATATCCGTATCTTCTAAGTACATCTAGCAGATATTCATCTGGCCCAAAGCTCATTTCTTTTTGGGTGTTATTTATATTTATAATTGCCTTCATTCTACCACCTCCATAATTGCTCTTTTAACCATCACTGTACATAGCTTTTGTCTATAGTTAGCAGTTGCCAAATAATTACTTGCAAATGCTATTTCTTCACTAGCTATTTCTCCTGTTTTAGCTGCAATATCTTCGTCTATATCTCTACTTTCATTTAAAAACTTCTCTGCCCCTACAGCCCGCTTAGCAAAGCAAGGTCTTGCCCCTACTACAATCTTGAAGCCGTTATCTCCCCTTGAAGCTGCAAGATTTAGAATAGAATAATCACCTGCAGAATTTCTAAGACATTTAAATGAAGATTTAATATCTTGTTTTTTTATAATTATCTTGGTTAATATATCCCTTTCTTGGATTTTGCTATTTAAAAACTCTTCTAAGTCTATCTGGCCTGCCTTATAAAGTACAACTTTACAATCTAAAGCTAATAATGCAGTTAAGGGGTCTGAGAATCCATACTTGGGATAAATAGAACCACCTATTGTAACAGCATTTCTAAATTGAACTCCCACTACATCCTTTACAGAATCACAGAGGACCTTTCCAAAGTTTTTCTTTAAAATTTCACTAGTCTCTATATCTCTAAAGGTGGTCATAGCACCAATCTCTACATTATCTGCATCTTCTACAATATAGTTCATCCCCAAATCGTAGGGATCTATAGCCTTATCTATTTTCTTTGAAGTCAATCTTAAAAAGATTCCACCTCCTATTATCTGAGAATTAGATGTGCTTTTTAAAATCTCATATGCCTCTTCTATGTTTTTTGGTTTGATATATTCATTTATTGCGATCATTTTATCACTCCCTATGTAATAATCGTGATATAGAGTATGAACTCTATATCACGATACTTTAACTTAATTCAACATCTACTAATTTATGATTTATTACATCTACCAAGCCCATATCTGTAAGGCCTAGTTGGGGTACAGTAGGTAAAGATATAAA
>CAYRYO010000081.1:0-5297 GCA_964428475.1 uncultured Tissierellaceae bacterium | reverse complement strand
AAAACTATAAAGATGCAGCAAGTATAATAATCAATAGAATACCAGACGGAGAGAGCGGTGCATTTTTAACCATAGGTGATCCCATGATTTATAGTACATTTGCCTATATCATGGACGAGCTAGAGGGTAGAGAAATAGAAATTGAAATAGTTTCTGGTATACCTTCATTTATAGCTGCAGCTGGGGCTATGAAAATGCCTCTTACTACAAAGGGCGATGATTTTATCCTCTGTGATGAATTAGAAGAAGAAAAGCTTAGAGGATTAAATTCGGTGGTTATACTTAAAACCTTGCGAAACAAAGAAAAGACCCTTGATATATTGGAGGACAATAATTTCAAATATAAATATATAAAAAGGGTGAGTTTTGATGAGGAAAAGATAATTGAAGATAGAAAAGAGATAATGGAAGACAGGGATTATATTTCCTTGATTGTAGCTAAAAGGGATAATTGATATTAGAGGATGTGAGTAGATGAAGCACGGTGGAGATTTACTGTCTTATGAAAAGTATTATGATGGAGAGTTGGTAGATTTCAGTAGCAATATAAATCCATTAGGGCTACCTGAGGGCTTGGAAGATATTTTAATGAAAAACTTTAAAGATATAACATCATATCCAGATATAAAATATAGAAAGTTAAAGCTATCAATTTCTAAATATCTAGGATCTGAGGAAAAACATATAGTGGTAGGCAATGGTGCAGTTGAAATAATAGATATATTTACTAGCCTTGCTAATAGGGTAATTCTAATGATTCCTTCATTTTCAGAATACGAAGAAAGGGCATTAGTGCATAAAAAGCCTGTTATTTCAATTCCATATAAAGAGGATTTTACTATTGATTTAAGTGAAATAGATAAAATACTTAAAAAAGACGATTTATTAATACTAGGCAATCCTAACAATCCTACAGGACTTAGAATAGAAAAGGAAACTTTAATACAAATATATAAGATAGTAAGAGAAAAACAAGGTATATTATTACTAGACGAGGCATTCTTTGAATTTTCGCCCAAGGATTATGATAGCGTAGAATTATTTAAGGAGTATAAATACAAGCATTTAGGAATAATAAGGGCTGCAACTAAATTCTTTGCTCTTCCTGGTATAAGACTTGGATATGGAGTGACTTCAGAAGTATTGATAGAAGAAATATCAAATGCTCAAATGCCTTGGACTGTAAATGCATTTGCAGATCTTGCAGGTCAATATATTTTCCATGATAAAGATTATATAAAGACGAGCAAAGAATATATAGAAGATCAAAGAAATTACTTATTAGGACAACTATCCCAAATAAAAGAGATAAAGGCGTATAAAACCCATTCTAATTATATATTAATCAAATTATTAAAATATGATGAAGAATATATATTTGACGCGCTCTTAAAACAAGGGATAGTAATTAGAAAGTGTGCTAGTTTTAAAACATTTGGAAACAATCATATACGAGTAGCTATAAAAGACAGAGGCAATAATGAATTACTCATAAAGGCTTTAAGAAATTTATATTAGGAGGATATGTTTATGAAAAAAAGCAATATATTAGGAGGACTTTTAGCATTGATGTTGCTGTGGATGCCTAGTATTAGTCATGGCATGCATATAATGGAGGGTTATTTGCCAGGGAAATGGGCTTTGATTTGGGGGGTATTATCTTTACCTTTTTTAATCTATGGAATTAAGAATTTAAACAGTGTAATGAAGGAAGACACAAATGCCAAAGTACTATTAGGGCTTGTAGGAGGTTTTGTATTTGTTCTCTCTGCACTTAAAATTCCATCAGTGACAGGTTCATGTTCACATCCTACAGGAGTAGGCCTTGGAGCTATATTATTTGGACCGACTATTATGACAGTTGTAGGAACTATTGTGCTTTTATTTCAAGCCTTGCTACTTGCTCATGGTGGATTAACTACGCTTGGGGCGAATATGTTTTCAATGGCCATAGCAGGACCATTTGTATCTTATGGTATCTATGTATTGCTAAAAAACAAGGGTGTAAACAGAGGATTTGTGGTTTTTCTAGCTGCAGCATTGGGCAATTTATTTACCTATGTGGTGACAGCTACACAACTGGCTGTGGCATTTCCAGATCCAGTATCAGGATTTATGGGATCGTGGGTTAGCTTTTTAACAGTGTTTGCTGTTACTCAAATACCACTAGCTATAGTTGAGGGAATAATCACTGTAATGGTATATAATTTATTAGTAGAATATAAAAAAGAAGGAGTGATTAGCCTTGAAACAATCTAGTAAAACAAATTTAATATTAGTATTATTAATTATTGGAATAGTTATATTACCTTTAATAATCAAAGGTGGATCTGAATTTGGTGGTGCAGACGGACAAGCGGGAGATGTTATAGCAGAAATCAATCCGCAATATGAACCTTGGGCAGAACCACTATGGGAACCACCAAGTGGAGAAATCGAATCTCTTTTATTTTCACTTCAAGTAGCTATAGGTGCCGGTGCTATAGGATATATATTGGGAAGTTTTAAGGAGAAAAGAAAAGTTGCTAATAATAGATAAGTATGCTTATACAAATAAATTAGCAGATTTCAACCCAATGCTTAAAGTAATAGTTATAGCTATATGCTTAATTATAGCTATAACTATTAATAATAATTATTTAAATATTGCTATATTTTGTTCCATGGTGTTTTTAACTACTTTTGTAGCGGGAATACCATTTAAGAAATATATAAAGATATTAATTATTCCCATGTCATTTTTGTTTATCAGTACCCTTACAATTCTCTTTAGCATTTCTAGTAAAGATGTATATATTTATAGTATGAAAATAGGAAGTAAATACATTGGAATAACGGATGAATCTATTCTTCAATCTATAAACACTGCTATAAGAGTATTTGCATCATTATCTTTAACTTTCTTTTTATCTCTTACTACATCACTAAATAAATTGATTATAGTATTTAATAAGATGAGGATTCCTGCTATAATAGTTGAGTTATTGGTATTAATATATAGATTTATATTTATTTTTCTTGAGGAGTCAATAAACATACATATGGCTCAAGAAGTTAGGTTTGGATATAGTGGTTTTAAAAATAGCCTTAATTCTACAGCTTTACTTATAAAGTCACTCTTTATTAGAGTACTGCTTAGGTATAAAGATATGGTAGATTCATTAGATTCAAAGCTATATAATGGAGAATTCAAAGTAGGTGATTAAATGATAAAAGTAGAATCATTAGGATATGAATATGGTGATGGCACTAAGGCGCTTGAAAATATAAATATGGATTTGGACAAGGGAAATGTCATTGGAATAATCGGGGCTAATGGGTCGGGTAAATCCACCTTGCTTCTCAATATCTTGGGGATGTTAAAGCCTACAAGAGGCCTAGTTAAATACAAAGAAAATATTATAAAATACGATAAAAAGTTTTTAAGGGAGTATAGAAAAAATGTAAGCATAGTATTTCAAGATCCAGAAAAACAAATATTTTATTCAAGGGTATATGATGATGTAGCCTTTGCTCTTAGGAATTTAAATGTAGCAGAAGAAATAATTGAGGAAAAATCAATCAATGCACTTGAAAAGGTAAAGGCACTGGATTTAAAGGATAAGCCAACGCATTTTCTAAGCTATGGTCAAAAAAAGAGGATAGCGATAGCTGGGGTTCTTGTAATGGATACAGAGGTCCTATTGCTGGATGAACCTACTGCTGGACTTGATCCTTATATGACTAGGGAGATAAAAAGAATTGTAAATGATTTAAAAAAGGATAAGAAGCTCGTGATATCAAGTCATGATATGGATTTTATATATGAAATTTGTGATTATATATATGTATTATTTAAGGGTGAAATTGCAGGAGAGGGAAGTCCAGAAAAGATATTTCTAGATGATAAGCTTATAGAGAACTCGCTTTTAGAAAAGCCCTGGCTAGTAAAGATTCATGAAAACTTAAAGCTACCACTTTATAAAAATGAAGCAGAAATATTAAATGGGAAGTGTTAAAAGATGAAAAAAGGAATAATAGTAACCAGTTTTGGAACGACTTATGAAGATACAAGAAAACGCTGTATAGAGCCTATAGAAGATAGGATAAGAGATAAGTTTAAGGATTGTTTGGTTCTTAGGGCATTTACTTCTAGGGTAGTTATTTCTAGGTTGAAAAAAAGAGATAATTATTTAGTAGATAATCCTGAAGAGGCCTTGGTCAAGATGAAGGAAAATGGAATTAAGGATATTTATGTTCAGCCACTACTGATAATACCAGGAATTGAATATGATAAAACCAAAAAAGATGTAGATAAGTTTTTAGAGGAAAATGGGGATTTTAAGGTAGAAATAGGACAACCCTTGTTACTAGAAGATATAGACTATGAAGATGTTGTGGAAGCACTAGAGTTAGATGAGGATATAGAGGGCGTGGGAACTGTCTTTATGGGTCATGGTACCTATCACAGTGCAGATTATGTATATGACAAGATAGAAAATATTATAAGAGGCAAGGGATACAAAAATATCTTTATGGGAACTGTAGAAGGTCAAAAGACCATAGAAGATATAGTGCAAAGTTTAGAGGAAAACAAGATAAAGAGTGTTACTTTAAGGCCATTTATGCTAGTGGCGGGAGATCATGCCAAAAATGATATGTCATCAGATGATGAGGATTCATGGAAGAGCATATTGGAAGAGGCTGGGATAGAGGTAAAGCTTCAAGTGAGTGGGCTTGGTGAGATAGAGGGCATACAAGATATATTTATAGAACATTTAGAAAATATAATGGAATAATTTTGGAGGAATATATGAAAACTGTAATGATCACAGCTCCATCTAGCAATAGTGGAAAGACTACAATTACACTTGGGATAATAAGGGCTTTAAAAAATAGGGGCTTGGATATATCTGCCTTTAAAACTGGACCTGATTTTATAGATACAAAATACTTAGGGCTTGCATCAGGAAAGAGGGCAGGCAATCTAGATATGCATTTAATGGGAAGAGATGGGATATTTAAATCACTAGAGATGAACTGTGGAGATTTTTCTGTTATTGAAGGTGCCATGGGATACTTTGATGGAATCTATAATACCTATGAAAATTCAAGCTATGACATATCAAAAGAGCTAAATGCTCCTGCGATACTAGTCTATACCCCTAGTGGAGAGATGTTTTCAGCTATTCCAAAGATAAAGGGAATGGTGGATTTTGAGGGGTCAATGATAAAAGCGGTAATCTTAAATAAGACCAGTGAGATGATCTATAGACTTTTAAAAGAAAAAATAGAGGAATTCATAGATATAAAGGTAG
>CAYRYO010000080.1:0-5335 GCA_964428475.1 uncultured Tissierellaceae bacterium | reverse complement strand
ATTAACTTAACTTTTATCATATTACGGTATTGCATATTTTTACCTCCTCTTGTATAATAAAAGAAATACTAATTATATTATATTGCCAATTATAATTTGACGAATATTACAAGAAGATAAGTTTATTTTATTGTAATATGGGTAATATATTTTAGTATCTAATATGGAAAGGAGTGGTAAAATGGGCACAAAGAAAACCCCTCTATACGACGAACATATAAAACTTGGAGGAGACGTAGTAGATTATTCAGGTTGGTATCTTCCAATTAAATATGAGGGCTTAGTTCAAGAGCATGAAGCTGTTAGAAACAGAGTAGGATTATTTGATGTATCACACATGGGAGAAATTACAGTCAAGGGGAAAGATGCACTAAAGTTTGTAGATTACCTTATGACAAATGATATCTCTAAAGTTGTAGACAATCAAATTGTTTATACTTTTATGTGTCAACCTGATGGAGGCGTAGTAGATGACCTTTTAGTTTACAGGTATGGGCCAGAGTACTTTTATTTAGTTGTAAATGCATCTAATAGCGACAAGGACTACCAATGGATATTAGATCAGAAAAAAGATTTTGATGTAGAACTAGAAAACATTTCTGATACTGTTGGCGAAGTGGCTATACAAGGACCACTAGCAAAGAAAGTATTACAAAAATTAACTAAAACAGATTTAGATAAAATAACATTCTTTACATTAGATAGAAAAGTAGATATAAATGGTGTAGAATGTATGGTTTCAAGAACAGGATATACAGGAGAAGATGGATTTGAAGTATATACTACAAATGAAGGTGTAGTAAAAGTATGGAATGACATACTAGAAGCTGGAAAAGAAGAAGGCATTATGCCAACAGGTTTAGGATGTAGAGATACGCTTAGATTTGAAGCATCACTTCCATTATATGGACATGAAATTTCAGAGACAGTTACACCTCTTGAAGGTGGATTTAAGTACTTTGTAAAGCTTGATAAAGAATCTGACTTCATAGGAAAAGAAGCATTAAACAAACAGTGGAGTGAAGGACTTAAGAGAAAACTAGCTGGATTTGAAATGGTAGGTAGAGGTATTTCAAGAGAAGGCTATGAAATTCAAAAAGATGGCAAGAAAATCGGTTATGTAACTACTGGATATATGTCACCAACTCTTAAGAAAAATATAGGTAATGCTCTTATATCACCAGAGTTTACAGAACTTGGAACAGAGATAGATATTATTATAAGAAACAAGCCGGTTAAGGCTCAGATAATAAGCAAGAAGTTTTTAAAAAATAGATAGGAAAATTTAGGAGGGCTAAAAATGAAAGTTATGAAAGATTTATTCTACACAGATGAGCACGAATGGATAAAAGTAGACGGAAATATGGCAACTGTAGGAATGGCTGACTATGCACAGCATCACTTAGGAGATATAGTTTATGTTGAACTTCCAGAAGTGGATGATGAAATAGATAAAGGTGAAGACTTCGCAGCAGTAGAATCTGTTAAGGCAGCTTCTGATGTTTATATGCCAGTAGATGGTAAGGTAGTAGAAATAAATGAAGATCTTATTGATGAGCCAGAGCTACTTAATAAAGATGCATATGCTAACTGGATGATAAAGATAGAAATGTCAGATAAAGATCAAATAAATGAATTAATGACAAGTGAGGAATACGAAAAGTTTTTAGCTGAGGAGGAATAAAAATATGTTTCCATATATCCCAACAACTCCTGAAGATGAACAAGAAATGCTAAAAGCTGCAGGCTTGAATTCACTAGAAGATTTATTTGCTGATATCCCAAAGGATATGAAATTAAATAGAGAATTAAACTTGCCTAAAGCTAAAAGTGAATTAGAGGTTAAAAGTTATCTAAATTCATTAGCAAATAAAAACTGTTCTCTTAGTGAGTTAACTAGTTTTCTTGGTGCAGGAGCATATGATCATTATATACCATCAGTGGTAGATCATATAATTTCAAGACAAGAATTTTATACATCATATACACCCTATCAACCAGAAATTAGCCAAGGAACTCTTCAATATATATTTGAATTTCAATCACTTATATGTAAATTAACAGGGATGGATGTTGCCAATGCATCTCTTTATGATGGGGGAACTGCAATTACAGAAGCTGCCCTAATGGCAGCTGCATATTCAAGAAAAAATGAATTGATTATCTCTAAAACAGTAAGACCAGAGTCAAGAAGGGTATTAAAAACTTATGCTCATATTCAAGGACTAAAGGTAATTGAAATAGATATGAAAGACGGAGTAACTGATTTAGATAAATTAGAAAAAGAAGTAAGTGACAAGACTGCAGCGGTTATAGTTCAAAGTCCAAACTTCTTTGGTATAATTGAAGATTTAAAGACTACTGGAGAAATTGCTCATAAAGGAAAGAAAACTACTTTTATAGCGTCAGTAGATCCAATTTCACTTGCAATACTTAAAAAACCAGGTGAATTAGATGTAGATGTAGTAGTAGGAGAAGCACAAGGCATGGGTATGCCATTATCCTTTGGTGGACCATATTTAGGGTTTATAGCTTCTAAAAAAGATTATATGAGAAAATTACCTGGAAGAATAGTAGGGGAGACAGAAGACGTCAACGGAAAGAGATCTTATGTACTCACACTTACTGCTAGAGAGCAACATATAAGAAGAGAAAAAGCTACTTCAAATATTTGTTCAAACCAAGGGTTAAATGTACTTGCAGCTACAGTATATATGGTTACGCTTGGAAAAGAAGGATTAAAAGAAGTTGCACTTCAAAGTACAAAGAAAGCTCATTATGCATTTGACAAGCTTACTGAATCTGGAAAATACAAACCACTATTTGACAAGCCATTCTTTAAAGAATTTGCTGTTAAATCAGATATTGATCCAGATAAGATAATAATGGATCTTAGAAATGAAAATATAGTAGGTGGATATGATTTAGGAATTAATTATCCAGAATTTAAAGATTCTATTTTGTATGCTGTAACTGAAAAAAGAACAAAAGATGAAATAGATAAATTGAGTAGTGTATTGGAGGGAATAAAATGAAGAAATATGAAAAGCTTATATTCGAATTATCTAAATCAGGAAGAAAAGCATACAATCTACCAGAATTAGATGTAGAAGATAAAGAACTAGAAAGTTTTATTCCAAAGGAATATTTAAGTGATAAAGAGCTTGATTTTCCTGAACTATTCGAAGTAGATGTAGTTAGACACTATACAAATTTATCTAATAAAAACTATGGTTTAGATACTGGATTTTATCCACTAGGATCATGTACTATGAAATACAATCCTAAGATAAATGAAGATACATCTAGGATTGATGGATTTGCAAACTTGCATCCATATCAAAGAGAAGGCTGTGTTCAAGGTGCATTACAGTTAATGTATGAACTTGACGAGTCATTAGCTGAAATAGCAGGTATGGATAAGATGAGTCTCCAACCAGCAGCAGGTGCTCATGGTGAGTTAACAGGCATTATGGTTATTAAAGCATATCACGAGAAAAATGGAGATACAAAGAGAAACAAGATTATAGTTCCAGATTCAGCACATGGTACAAATCCAGCTACAGCAGTAACGGCAGGATATAAGACAATAGAAATCAAATCAACAGAACATGGCTTAGTTGATGTTGAAGCTCTTAAAGCAGTAGTTGGAGATGATACAGCAGGTCTTATGCTTACAAATCCAAATACTTTAGGCTTATTTGAAAAAGACATCAAAGAAATAGCAAAGATAGTTCATGATGCTGGTGGACAATTATATTATGATGGAGCAAATGCAAATGCAATTCTTGGCCAGGCTAGACCTGGAGATATGGGATTTGACGTTGTTCACTTCAATATACACAAGACATTCTCAACACCGCATGGTGGTGGAGGACCAGGTTCAGGACCGATAGGTGTTAAGGCACATCTTGAAGAATTCTTACCAGTACCAGTAGTTAGAAAAGATGGAGAGAGATATTATCTAGATTACAATGTTCCATTTACTATAGGAAAAGTAAAAGACTACTTTGGACATTTTGGAGTGCTTGTAAAAGCTTATACCTATATATTAACTATGGGTAGTGATGGACTTAAAAGAGCTAGCACGATAGCAGTGTTAAATGCTAATTATATCGCTCAGAAATTAAAAGGCCATTACAATCTACCAATAGATACAGTTTACAAGCATGAATTTGTACTAGGTGGATTAAAAGACAAACTATCAGAAGTGACTACTCTTGATATAGCTAAGAGACTTCTTGATTTAGGATATCATCCACCAACAGTTTACTTCCCTCTTATCATCAATGAAGCAATGATGATAGAGCCAACGGAATCTGAGAGCAAAGAAACATTGGATGAATTCATTGAAGCTATGATACAAATAGCTAGTGAAGCTAAAGAAAATCCACAGATGCTTAAAGAAGCACCACACAGGACAGTAGTAAGTAGACCAGATGAGACTAGAGCAGCAAGATATCCTGTATTGAAATATGGAGATATTGCAGAATAATAGATATTTAGGGATACACTATAGTGTATCCCTTTAATGTTTTTTTGCACCATACAAGCCCTCCTAACATATTCTAAATTACTATATAAATAGAAGGAGGGTTTGTATGGATATTCAATTACAAGTACTTCACTATGTATATCTATTATTTATATTTATAATATTAGGTGTAATGATTAAAAAACGTGACACTACATTGGTATGTATATTAGGAATATTTATCATTAGTATCATAGCAACATCTTCACTATATCAAGGCATAACAGGAGTATTTAATTCATTTGCATATGCAATAGTAGAATTAATCGGTACTATATTAATTATTTCAATAATAGTAGGAATGAGTAAAATATTAACTAAAACTGGGATAAATGAAATAATGGTTTCTCCGTTTATAAAACTTATCAAAAATCCTACACTTGCATATTGGGTAATAGGAATACTTATGATGATAATTTCTTGGTTTTTCTGGCCATCCCCAGCAGTAGCGCTTATAGGTGCTGTAATGCTTCCAGTAGCGATTAAAGCAGGCCTTCCGGCGCTTGGTGTTGCAATGGTTATGAATCTCTTTGGACATGGAATAGCACTTTCAGGTGACTATATAATTCAAGGGGCACCAAAACTAACGGCAGATGCAGCAGGGATTCCAGTAGGAGAAGTAATGGCAGCTAGTATCCCATTAGTAATTGTAATGGGACTCGTTACAACGGTTACAGCATTTATATTTTTAAAGAGAGACTTAAAAAATGGTAAATTAGATTCAAACAATGACAAGCAAAAAGATAATAAAGAAGAAGACTTAAAACATACATTGAGCACAAAGACAAAGAAAACACTAGC
>CAYRYO010000079.1:1764-5710 GCA_964428475.1 uncultured Tissierellaceae bacterium | reverse complement strand
GATAAATTCTTCTCCTATTACTTTTCTCTTTTTTTCAGGATCTGTAACTCCTTTTAGCTTAGATAGAAATCTTTCCTCTGCATCTACAACTATTAAATTCATATGAAATTCATCTCTAAATGCCTTTTCTACCTCTTGTCTTTCATTCTTTCTAAGTAAACCATGATCTACAAATACACAAGTAAGTTTATCTCCAATAGCCCTGTGAACTAAAACAGCTGCAACTGATGAATCTACTCCGCCCGAAAGTGCACATATAGCTTTTTTATCTCCTACTTTTTCTTTTATATCTTGAATTTGTTTGTTTATAAATTCCTTCACCATATCACTCCTATCTTCTGCTATAATTTGGTGATTCTTTTGTAATATGAATATCATGTGGATGATTTTCAATTAGTGAAGCTGGTGATATTTTTGTCATTCTCGCTTTTTCTTGCAAATCCTCTATGTTTTTAGCTCCGATGTATCCCATACCTGATTTAAGACCGCCAACTAATTGATATACTACATCCCCTAAAGGACCTCTAAAGTGAATTCTTCCTTCTACTCCTTCAGGTACATACTTTTTAGTATTCTCTTGGAAGTATCTGTCTTTACTTCCTGAATCCATGGCGCCTTCTGACCCCATTCCTCTGTATTCTTTAAATCTTCTTCCCTCATATAGAACTTCTTCTCCTGGGCTTTCTTCTGTACCAGCAAATAGAGACCCTGCCATTATGACATTTGCACCAGCTGCTATTGCCTTTGTAATATCACCAGAGTATTTTATACCACCATCTGCAATTACTGGTATTCCATATTCTTTTGCAGCTTTTGCGCAATTGATAATAGCTGTAATCTGAGGTACTCCTATCCCAGTAACTACCCTTGTAGTACATATAGAACCTGGCCCTATACCAACCTTTACTGCATCTACACCTGCCTTAATTAAGTCTACTGTAGCTTCTGCTGTAGCTACATTCCCAGCTACTAACTGCAAGTCTGGATATTCTCTTTTTATCTTCGCTACAGCTTCAAGGACTCCTTTGGAATGACCGTGGGCTGTGTCTACGACTATTAAATCGACTTTTGATTTTATTAGAGCCTCTATTCTCTCCATCATATCTCCAGTTACACCAACTGCCGCTCCTGCAAGTAGTCTTCCAGTAGAATCTTTAGCTGAATTTGGATATTGAATTGATTTTTCTATATCTTTTATAGTAATTAACCCTGATAACATGTGATCTTCATCTACTATAGGCAGTTTTTCAATCTTGTAATTTTTCATCACTTCTAATGCATCATCCATAGATATATCTATCTTTGCAGTAACTAGGTTTTCTTTTGTCATTACTTCATCTATCTTTTTATTGATTTCTCTTTCAAATCTAATATCTCTATTTGTTATTATACCTACTAGTTTTCCCTTTTCGTCTGTAATAGGTACTCCAGATATTCTATACCTCTCCATTAGTTCAAGGGCGTCACTAACACTATGGTATGGAGATAAAAAGAAGGGATCTGTAATTACTCCGTGTTCAGATCTTTTTACTTTGTCAACTTCAAGTGCTTGCTTTTCTATAGACATATTCTTGTGTATTATGCCAATTCCACCTTCTCTAGCCATAGCAATGGCCATTCTAGATTCTGTAACTGTATCCATTCCAGCGCTCATTAAAGGTGTCTTTAACTTTATCTTTTTAGTCAAAACTGTACTCACATCTGCTTCTTTTGGCAATATTTCTGATTTTCCTGGCAATAACAATACATCATCAAATGTTAAACTTTCACCTACAAATTCCAATTTAATTCCTCCTATTCATTTACAAATATAAATTTTCTTTTAGTTATTTTATTATCTATCTTAATTGTATATTTTAAAGTATTAATAAAAAAATTACAAGGATAAGTTTAAAATAGTAAATCTATAAACTAGCCTCTTCTTTTTGTACCGGCATAGATATATATACTATGAATTTTTCTCCAGTATCTCTTATATCAATATTCCCATTATATTTATTAACTACAAACTCAACATTTCCCAAACCAAATCCATGATTTTTAAAATCCTCTTTGCTAGTAAATCTATTAAGCATATCTTTTCTACTTAATTTCTTATCTATTGCTTTACAGTTAATTATTTCAATATATAAGACATCTTCTTTTAAAGAAATATATATATCTATATATGTCTCTACACTCGCTCCTATCTTTTCACAAGCTTCTATAGCATTATCCAATAAGTTCCCAAGTATTATAGAAAGATCTATGCTATCAAAATCCAAAACTTCAGGAATTTGAACTTCTATATTCATATTTATTCCAATTTTAAAAGCTTTATCTTTTTTCATGCTAAGTAGGGATGTTATTACTGGATTATTTGTATCTATAATCATATCAAGAGATTTTATTTCATTATTTATCTTTGTTATATATTCTTTTGCACGGTCATATTTTTTCATATAAATAAGCCCATAAAGTGTTCCCAAATGATTATTTAAATCATGTCTTTGAGATTTTATAGTTCTAAGTATTTCTTTCATATTTTCTGCATAAAAGTCAGTCTTATATAACGCATCTTGCTTTTGTTTAAATACTAATTCCTTCTGGTTTTGATAAATAATATCTTTTGTAAATTTATATGTATATATACTAAAAAATAAAAATCCTATTACCAATGTCGTTATACTGATTAAAGTAAATCTAGAAAAATCACCTATATAATTGTAAATCATAAATATTATGAAAAAAACATATAAATTAAAAAGAGATAGTAGAGAGATTATTCTTTTAGCCTTTATATCGAAATACTTGGTTAATCTTATCTTATCCCTAAACCTTTTAATAGTGTAATAAAAAGTAGTTTTAGAAACTACAGCTATTAATATCCTATAAATATTAAATTGAAATGTAAGTTGAAAGGATATCTTGAAAATCAATACAATTATATATACAGTTAAGATTTCAATCAAGCCTAATATTAAATATAATAAAGTAGTATGAATAGATACATTTAATAAATCTTCATCTATTAAAAAGTAATAGATAATTGCAGATAATAAGGGTATTAGTATAAATATAATAAAGTTATTTAAACCAAATATATTCCTTGTATATAAGTTTAGAAATGCTAGGCCCATTAAATATATGATATCTCTTTTACTTATATTTATATTTTTATTAAATATTTTTAATAGAGAATAATATATTAAAAATACATCTACTGAAAAACTTAGATAGTTGAAAATCCTCAAATTCATAAAATTAACTCCTTTAAACCTATTTATATTTTACTCTTATACTATATCACATTAAGATATAATAAAAAAACTAGAGATTTACTTTTAAAAATAAATTTCTAGCTTTTTATTATATATAATTTTTGTGGTTATTATTAATATTATAAATATAAATTTTCTAAACTGTATGATTGCAAATTACCTTCATATACAAGGTTTAAATCCCTACATTCCCTAAAATCTCTAGGTGTAGTCAATGCTGTAGGTTTATCTATTAATTTTATTCCACTACTATTTAAAAGAGATGATACAAATTGTGAACAAAAATAATTGTATTTTCTATCTATTGGATAATTCACCATATATCCTACTAAGCCAATTAAATTATAACCATATTTCTTTGCATCTTTCTTAAACTTTTTAATTTCCTTTTTGAGTTTTTTATATTGGAACTGATCTATTTCCAATGAATATAATGCGCACTTTGTATCTGGGAATCTCTTGTATGTTCCATTTACAACATCTTCTTTTACAAATCCAGCAAATATAGGATTACTTGGTCTAAGCCTTCCAAAACTATATAATTCATTTAATTTTTCATCCATTGAAATCGATACATGTGTATAAGGTTCTCTTGTATATATATTGATACATTTCGATAAAAGTGACCCGCTGTGTGTAAGCAGTATATATATTTTTTTCTTTTTTATAATAAACACCTCCCTCAA
>CAYRYO010000079.1:0-1664 GCA_964428475.1 uncultured Tissierellaceae bacterium | reverse complement strand
TTTTATTGCATTTTATATTTTACGGTTTTAAATTTCTTGATACTATTACATCATACCGCCCATGCCGCCCATGCCACCCATACCACCCATGCCTGCCATTGGGTCTTCTGTAGATACATCTACCACTGCTGCTTCAGTAGTAAGTACCATAGATGATACAGATGCTGCATTTTCTAGAGCTGATCTAGTTACTTTAGTTGGGTCTACTATACCCTCTTTGATCATATCTACATATTTTGCGTTTAATGCGTCAAATCCAATTCCTTTTTCCTTTTCTTTGACTTTTTCTACTACTATAGACCCTTCAAGACCTGCATTTTCTGCTATTTGTCTTAGTGGCTCTTCTAATGCTCTTAATATTATCTTAATACCAGTCTCTTCATCGCCTTGATGCCCTTCTACTAGTGCTTCAATAGCTGGGATAATATCTAATAAAACTGTTCCACCACCAGATACTATTCCTTCTTCTACTGCTGCACGAGTTGCTGCAAGAGCGTCTTCTATTCTAAGTTTTCTTTCTTTTAGTTCAGTTTCAGTTGCAGCCCCTACTTGAATAACTGCTACTCCTCCTGAAAGCTTAGCAAGTCTTTCTTGAAGTTTTTCTGAGTCAAATTCTGATTCAGTTTCTTCTATTTGAGTTTTGATTTGTCTTATTCTATTCTTGATTTCATCTTGATCGCCTTCACCATTTACTATTACTGTTGTCTCTTTGTCTATTTTAACTTTAGCTGCCTTACCTAACATATCGACAGTAGTTTCTTTTATATCGTATCCTAGTTCTTCTGATATAACTTGACCACCAGTCAATATTGCAATATCTTGTAACATTTCTTTTCTTCTATCTCCAAAGCCTGGAGCTTTAACAGCTACACAGTTAAATGTTCCTCTAAGTTTATTTACTACAAGTGTCGCCATAGCTTCACCTTCGATATCTTCGGCTATGATTACAAGTGGCTTAGACTGCTGAACTATTTCTTCTAGTACAGGAAGTATCTCTTGTATATTTGCAATTTTTTTGTCTGTAATTAATATATAAGGGTTTTCTATTTCAGCTATCATCTTATCTGTATCTGTAGCCATATAAGGTGAAACATATCCTCTATCAAATTGCATACCTTCTACTACTTCAAGCGTAGTTCCTGTTGATCTTGATTCCTCCACAGTGATTACTCCGTCATTTCCTACTTTTTCCATAGCTTCTGCTATTAAATTTCCAACTTCTTCATCTCCTGCAGATATTGAAGCTACTTGAGCTATTGCTTGTTTTGATTCTACTTTAACTGAAGAATTTTTAATCTCTTCAACTGCCTTGTCTACAGCCTTTCTAATTCCCTTTTGAATAATCATAGGATTTGCTCCAGCTGCAACATTTTTTAGCCCTTCTCTAATAATTGCCTGAGCAAGCAATGTAGCAGTAGTAGTTCCGTCTCCTGCTATATCATTAGTTTTAGTAGCTACTTCTTTAACTAATTGGGCCCCCATATTTTCATATTTATCTTCTAATTCTATTTCACGTGCTATAGTTACACCGTCATTTGTAATAAGTGGTGATCCAAAGCTCTTATCTAATACTACATTTCTGCCTTTGGGTCCCAATGTAACTTTTACTGTATCTGCTAATTTATTTATACCAATTTCCATAGCACGACGTGCATCTTCTCCAA
>CAYRYO010000078.1:0-5890 GCA_964428475.1 uncultured Tissierellaceae bacterium | reverse complement strand
AGTGAAATATTGGAGATAATAGATAATGCTATAAATGCTCATGAAAAATGGATGGATGAATTAGAAAAGATAGTACAAACTATGGAAGTATCACCATTACAAGTAGATCCACGTAGATGCTCTTTTGGCCATTTTTATCATAGCATAAATATGACAAATCCCAGAATAAAAGAAATTTGGTATAGTGGTGACAATATTCATAAAGGCTTACATGAAACTGGAGATAGGGCATTAAATCATGTGAAATCAGGTGACAAAAAAGCTGCAAACAGTGAATTAGTAAATGCAAGAAATATAAGCAATGAAATGCAAGGTATATTTAATAAAATTAAAGAAAAATTAAAAAACTAAGTCCCTAGGGACTTAGTTTTTTAATTTGAATAAAGAAGAGCATAAAAAAAAGGTTGACACTAATCATTTTTAGAATTACAATGAACAAGTATTCATTAAATGAATTCAAGTTCACTATATATAGGAGATGATTAAATGACTAGTAAGAAGAATAATAGAGCTAGTTTAATGGCAGATGGGCCGATTAAAAAAACACTTTTGACACTAGCGATTCCAACTATAATAGCAACAATAATAAATGCTATTTATAATTTTGTAGATACACTATTTGTGGGAATGTTAAATGATACTTCTGCTATGGGGGCAGTATCGGTAGCATTTCCACTATTTATGATTATATCGGCAATGGGACAAATGATAGGTGTAGGATCGGGTTCATATGTCTCTAGAAGTCTAGGTGCAGGAGAGAAAGAAAAAGCTGATAAAACAGCATCTACAGCACTTTTTTTAGCAATTATAATAGCTGTAATAGTGACTATATTTGTTTTGATGTTTTTAGGGCCGATATTAAAACTAATGGGAGCTACTGAATCAATATTAGTACCAGGTAAAAGATATTCAACTTGGATAATAGGAGGAAGTATATTTACAATAATAAATATGACTTTAAACAATATAGTAAGAGCAGAAGGAAATGCAAGATATAGCATGAATGCACTAATAATAGGTGCAGTTTTAAACATAATACTTGACCCAATATTTATGTTTGCATTCAAATTGGGGCTTCAGGGAGCAGCTATAGCAACTGTATTAGGCCAGTCAGTTTCTACCGTGTATCTTCTAAGGTACTTTTTGGGGAATCATTCATATGTCAAGATAAATAGAACAAATATTAGCAGAGAAAGAGAAATATATAAAGAAATATTTAAAATCGGATTACCAGTATTTTTTATGCAATTTTTATCTAGTATGGCATTTAGCATACAAAATATTGCTGCATCAAACTATGGGGAGGATGCACTTGCAGCAATAGGAATATCACTTAAGATAACAATGATACCGATGTTTATTATGATGGGATACAATCAAGGATTTCAACCATTTGCAGCATATAATTATGGAGCAAGGAATTTTAAAAGGGTTAACGAAGGATTGAAGATCTCTACAAGATGGATGGTAGCCTTTGGTTTTTTAGCAGCACTAGTATTCACATTTGTACCAGAACCATTTATTAAGTTGTTTTCAAATGAATCAAAAGTCATTCAATATGGAGTAAATAATTTAATAGCATACAGTATATTTATGCCATTGGTAGGATATATAATGATAAATACAGGATTGTTTCAAAGTTTTGGAAAAGGCAAACAAGCAGCAACTCTAGCAATTGTAAGACAAGGGGTTTTCTTTATACCACTACTTGTATTTTTCCCTAGTATATTTGAAGCTTATAGCAGTCAACTAGCATTTATTATAAATTTATTTCCATATAAAATGCCAGCAGGCTTAGCGGGCATTATGTCTGCACAACCAATAGCAGATATACTTTCAGTTGTTTTAACGGCTGTATTTGCATATTCAATTAAAAAAGAAATATCGGCTGAAGAAAATAAAAACACTGAAAAACTAGGTGAAATTAAATGCCAAAATTAATGCTTAATATAGAAAATCAAATATTTCTATCGGCAAAAGAGCTTTTCAACGAAAGAGGATATGAACAAGTAAATATGAAAGAAATTTCTAACAGAGCAGATATAGCAGTGGGGACACTATACAATTATTTTTCCAATAAAAATGAATTATATCTTTCTGTATTAGAAAATAGTTGGAATGCTACATTTGAGAAACTTGACAAGGTATTAGATAAAGATATAGATGAAAAATTTAAATTAAAATCTTCTTTGACAATTATATATGATGAAGCTTTGGATAGAAGATGCATGGGAATACAGGTTAGAAAAGCAAAGGATTTAAAAAACAATGAAGCTATTGAAAATATTGAGAAAAAGATAAAAAATGATATCAAAAGAATATTTAAAGATATAAAAATAAAAAAACAGTTTGAAGATGATGAGAATATATTGGATAAAGTTGTATATACACTACTTATAAACTTAACTATGTTAATTGATTATTATCCAAGAGATAAAGCAAAGAATATAGAGTATCTATATAGTGGAGTAGTAGTATTTTTTGAATAGAAAGAGGATGAAAATATTTTTTCTCATCCTCTTTTAATTTTATAAATGATTGACTTGACAAGTCAAAAAATGGTATAGTATAATTGACCAAGATAGTCATCGATTGTTAAAAAAAGGAAAGGTGATAAAAATAGAGAATTTGTTGATAAATATAGATATAGAAAAAAGAGATAATATTATAAATAGCGCTATGAAAGAATTTAGTATAAATACATTTCAAAAGGCTTCAACAAATGTAATCGTAGCAGATGCAGGTATATCTAAGGGACTATTATTCCACTATTTTGGTACTAAAGATAAATTATATAAATATTTGGAATACTTTTCTATAAAGATAATTACTGAAAAGATAGTAGAAGAGATGGATTGGAAACAAAAGGATATATTCTTAAGATTAAAAGAAATATCCATGATTAAATTTAAAATATTTCAGCAATATCCATATCTAGCTGATTTTTCTCTTGTAGTCTTTCAAGATAAAACTGTAGAAGAGATAATGCATATAAATCCTGACTTTCCATTGGAACTTTATAGCCAAATTTATAGCTATAATATAGACTATTCTCTTTTTAAACAAAATATAGATATAGAAAAAGCCATAAATATAATCAAATGGACTTTAGAAAAATGTGGAGATGAGTTTAGAAGAAGTATAAAAGATGGAACTATGAAATTTGATTATAAAACAATTGAAAAAGAAATATATGTGTATATAGATATGCTGAAAGCATGTTTCTATAAATAAAATTTGATTTAACTATCTACGAAAAAATCAATCTATCCATAAAAAATTATATAATGAACGGTTAGTATATGATTTATAATTTCAAAACAGATAAATTTCCACAATTATCAGAAGTAGGTGGGAAAGCAAAGGCTTTAATAGAAATGACAAATGCAGGATTTCCTGTACCAGAGGGAATCGCTATTTCAGTAGATTTTTTTGCACCATGGCTAAAGGAGATAAAAACTTTTAAAGAATGGGAGAATATGATTAAAGATACAAGTAAAGAAACTTGTGATTTGCTTTTAGACAAAGCTTTAGATATGAGTTTCGATGATGAGCAAAGTAGAGCTTTTAACCTTGAGCTTAAAAGTTTATCTGGAGACCTATTTGCAGTGAGATCTTCATCTCCCCAAGAAGATTTAGAAAATACAAGTTTTGCTGGTATGTATGAGACTTTCTTAGGAGTTAATAGAAATGGAATAGAAAGAGCAGTTTCTAAAGCTTTTGCATCAGGCTTTGACTATAGGGTGATGTCCTATAAAAAACAAAATGGACTAAGTTTAGAAGGCACATCTATAGCTGTTATTGTACAAAGACAAATTGCATCAGATGTAAGTGGTGTTGGATTTTCGTTGAATCCTCTTAATAATGCTTATGATGAAGTTGTCATAAATGCAAGTTTTGGACTTGGAGAAGCAATTGTATCTGGGATTGTAACACCTGATATGTATATTGTGGATGGCATAAAGGATAAAATAATTGAAAAAAATATAAATGAGAAGAAAGTAGAGATTAAACTTAAGAGTGATGGTGGAACTGAAGAAGTCCAAAATGATAATGCTACAGAACAAGCTCTTTCAGATAGACAAATCATAGAACTTTCAAGTGTGATCAAAAAATGTGAATCCCATTATAAATTTCCCATTGATAGTGAATGGGCTTATGAGGACGATAATCTTTATCTCTTACAGGCAAGACCTATTACAACATATTTACCATTATTTCCAGAACTCCTTACAAAGCCAGAAGAAAAAAAGAAAATATATATAGATATTATGTATATGACTCAAGGTTTTGATGATCCTATGAGTGTCCTTGGACTTGAGATCTGGAAGGAAATGCTGGATAGAGTTAAGGCAGGGATAATGACGTCAAAGGTGGGTGGTACAACACCTGCTATTCACGGAAGACAGTATATAAGCATAACGGATTTACAAAAAACTATTGGTAAAAAAGGTGTTAATAAATTTTTAGATAGTTATGATGGAAATATAAAAAGAATTTTTGAAGATATTGGAGATTTAGACCATCTTGTGCCTCAAAGGAAACCTCAAGGTACTAAAGGCAGCAAAATGAGACTTGTGAAGTTAGGCGTTTCTATGATTCCTTCAATGTTTAAATCAATATTTTTTAACCATAGGTCTGTGATTGAAGAATATAAAAGTCTTGCCAATAAGCTTATAGACAATGCAAAGAGTCTTAAAAAAGAAGATGATTTTAATAAAAATGTTGAAGTAACTTTGGAAAGCCTTACTACAATTATGAATTCAGCATCTGCTATGATGGCTGGAATGATTTCGCAGCAAGTAATCAAAAAAATGTTTGCAGGAGATAATGTGAACAAGGAGATTGTAGCACTTGCAATGGATCTTGAAGGAAATCCAACATCTGAAATGGGACATTTACTATTTAAACTGGCTAGTTATGAAGAGTTTAAAAAGATATCCTCAAGAGAAGATTTTATTAAAATCGCAGAAAATAGAAGATTTTCTAAAGATTTATTAGAAGATTATGATGAATTTATGGATAAGTTTGCAGCTCGTGGATTTATGGAAATAGATGTAGCGTCAAAGAGAATAAATGAAGATCTTGGTCTGCTTTATGATAAACTCATCCAAATAAATACTGAAGATAACCAAGTTACTAAGGTTAAAGAGAAACGCAAATTAGCATATGACAAACTCTTAAAAATTGCTAAAGAGAAAGGTAAAGAGAAAAAATTCTTGAGAAATGTTGAAAAATATCAAGAGACTTTTGGATATAGAGAACATCCCAAATATATAATAGTTCTTATATTTGAAGAGTTTCATAAAATTTGCCTTGAATTAGCTGATGATTGGGTAGTAGGAGGAAGAATTGATAATCCTTATGATATATTTGACCTTCATATAGGAGAGATTGCAAAGGCACAAAAAGACAAATCTTTAGATTTAAGAAAACTTAAAGATATAAATTTAGCCCCATATAAAAAGGTTGCTCATATAAAAAATTGGCCCCTTGTAATCGATTCCAGAGGTAAGATCTATAAGCCTAAGATGGATATAAAAGATGGAGATATTAAAGGTGATGCAATTGCACCTGGGAAAGTAGTAGGAAGAGCAAAGGTTCTTCATACTCCATATGAAAAATCTGTTGAATCTGGAGAAATACTTGTTGCAAGAGCTACTGAACCATCGTGGACACCTATATTTACCAATGCAGCAGGCGTAATAATGGAAATCGGCGGACCACTTCAACATGGTGGCATTATCGCAAGAGAATATGGAATTCCTTGTGTAAGTGGTTTGATTGGTATTATGGATATTATCAAGGATGGAGATTTAGTTGAAGTTGATGGAGATAATGGTATTGTAAAAATAAAACATGATTAGAAGACTTAAAAAAGTACTTCTAA
>CAYRYO010000077.1:0-6643 GCA_964428475.1 uncultured Tissierellaceae bacterium | reverse complement strand
TTATGCCTTATGATGCCTGCTTTACTCTTATCATTTCCCACCATCACAAGGTTTCCTACATTTAACTTATCTGCATTTTGGATCTTTATATTTGTTACAAGTTGAAATTCTCCATAGGTGTAATACTTTCTAATAAATAAAAAGGAAAGGTAATTGTCTACCTCTCCCAGCAAGTCTAATTCTTTTGATAGTATTCTAATTGGCTTCATTTTATACAATTCCTGCGAGTACAGATTCTACTACCTCTTTTAAGTTACCAAGGGCTGGAACTTGTTCTTTTGTATAAACTCCAGCTAAAATAAGTGGAACCCATACATTCTTTACTAGACCTGAATTCTTGTTAAATACCATTATTCAACACCTCCCATCATCATTATGGTTACTTCAGCTAATGCTTGTTGCAATCCCTGTATTTCATTTTCAAGATTTGTTAGTTTGTTTTCTTCATTTTTACTAAAGTCTAATTCTCTTTTTTCTGCTTGTCTTCTTCTTTTTAAATCCTCATATCTTTTACTGGTCATAAAAGGTCACTCCTATTTATTCTAAATTTCATAGCCCAGTACTATTTCATTAATAGCTGGTGGTATTTTACTGTCTTCTTCTCTCTGAGTATGGATGTATATTGGAAGATAGTCTTCTATAAAGTTTAAGTCATAATAAATTATTATCTCACTGCCCTGTTCTATTTCTTTATTAAATTTAACCACCCTATTATTATCTCTGTTAAAAGTCCAATCTTCAGAGAATAAAAGTTTACCATCAATCTCAATCTTATTAATCCATAATATTTCAGATTGTAATGCATTGTTTATACGAACTTCCCTTACTCTTTGATTAACCATCTTTGTAAATGTTCTATTTGATAAAACTAACCTTTGTCCAGAGTAGAGTATATCCTCATAATTCTTTTCACCAAATTCATCAATTTCTCTTTCTTGACTTACCTTTGTATTATCATATTTAAAAGAATACCAGGCTTCTCCTTCATTTAAATCTATGTCTGCCTCTACAAATGCCCATATTTTTAAATCGGCAGGAGCTTTAGTATTTACTATATGCTTATAAAATACTGAAGCTGAATGACTAAAACTTTTATAATCAGATACTATATAAGTACCTGTTCTTGAAGCAGGAGCAGTGCTTGCATTAGCTCTTAACATAAGTTTTCCATTATGCATTCCTTTTTCTCTAGCTGGATATAATACGTTTGGTAGATTTTCAGTAGTACTGTTCCCATAAAAAATTCTCTGACTTAAAACCTCAAGTTTATAATCTTTTTCAGAGGTTTTTATCTCTAGAATATTTCCATCAGTATCTTTATCAATATATATAGGGAAGATTTCCCAATACTTGCTATTTGAATTATAGAAATATATTATTCCCCCTTCTTTAGCATAGTTTTTCGGGACAGTTGTATGCCTAGCTATCATACTAGCGGAATATTTTATTCCACTTATTGCTCTTGCCATTAATGTTGTATTCTCATAATTAGGTATAAAATACTCTACATAATTACTGTCTGCCCTACTACCTATAGCAAATTTCCCATCTGGACTTAGAGTGTAGTTATAATAAGCCATGTCTGTGGTGGAGGTATTTGCAAATGTGAATGTTTCTGGTGATGACGCTTTCGTATCCCACTCGCACCATTTTGCTCCTGTTATATTACCATTTGATCCAAATAAGATGGCTTTTCCTTCAGGGGTCAATACCATATCCATAATCCTATAAGGTTTTTGTGTAGGGCTATTATTAGTCCATACTTCTACTCCATTAGATTTATTATAGGCTTTTATTTCATTTGCAGATGACCAACTTCCATCTCTGAATAAAACAATATCCAGTTCATCACAAGTAGCTAAAAATCCGTTTCTTTCTACTGTATCTATTTCCCATAAAAGCTCTAGGTCACTTTTTCTATAAGCTTGGAATTTTAATTCATAAGTTAACAAATAAATGTTTTCTCTATCCCATACAAATGTCTTACTTACATCTGAATGAAAAACTGGAATCTCTTTTTTATCTATTACTGTATAATCTTCAGCTGAAACCTTAATTAAAAATCTTTGATTAGGAATCCTTTCAGCATTTGAAGATAGGCAGGATATGAAAAAACAGTTTGTTATATCATCATAATGAATATTTTGAGTATCTATAGTGCCTTCTGGTTCATCTAAATTTTGAATTAAATCTACCGAGCTTAATAGATCTATCTTGTTTGCTACTGGAACCATGTGGTCTGAATATGTTAAGCTTTCACCATCTATCTTAAAGCCTGGATTAATACCTTCAAATTCTCTAGCAGCAATTGTAGTTTGCATTAAAAATGGCTTTTGATTTGATAGGATATTATTAACTAGGTTTTTTATTTCACCTTGATCTTTTAAAATATTTCTTTCTGCTTGACTTATCTTTGAAAAATTAGCCCAACTCACTAGTTCACACTCCTTTCGACTCTCTGTAAATCTCCCTTGAGATCATATATTAAATACTGGGTGATGACTTTATCCGTTGCAGGGCCAGGTATAGTTTCAACAATTCTAAGAAGATCTCCATTTGAATCGTATTCTAGCTGTGTATCTTTTACAATAAATCCTCCATCCTTTTCTATTACTTTAATTAGAGTTCCAGTACTGTCATATATAAATTCCTCTTTTCTAGTGTCTACTCTTTGATTTAATGAGCTGTGTTTATTTACAAATCTTTGACCGTCACCTAACATCATGAAGCCTTCCGTCTGTTGCTCATCAAACCATTGCTGCCATTCTACTTGTATTAATAGTTTGAAATCCTCCAACCACCTTGTAATGTCTCCATCTTCAGCATCCTGCAAGAAGAATATAAAGTCAGTTACAGCCTGGTTTACTTCAATTTCTTTCCTCATTAAATAATCTTGCCAGCTTAGTAGCCTATCATCACCTTCTATCTTCTTAGCATTTAGATAGTTAATCCATTCTTGATAGATAGCAGTCGTATCTACTTGTTCAAATAAATGGGTTACTATTCCACACACTTCACTATTTAATCTCTCATCAGTTATTTGATAATTCTCAATAAAACTCTTTCCACCAATAATCTCTACTTGAGCCAGGCCCATTTCATATATGTTTTCATTTCGAGTTATATCTGGTGCCGTAGGTATTTCAGCTGCTTCTCCCTTTAAAACAAAGGCCTTGACATATCTTTTCTCCAAAGACTTATCAAGGCGAATTACAATTCTATCTATTCTATTTAATTCTGCATCTGCTATGTCATGTTCTAATGTTAAGGGCTCAATATCTATTTTATAAAGATAACCTTCAAGCCATGCATAGCCTGGTTTAATAAATACTTTCATATCCTGACCCTTAGCCCCAACTTTTAAATTATCCCCACCAGTAAAAATACCATTTCTAATAAACTGCCTAAAGTACTCTGCAAACTCATCTGCTGTATAAAACCTTTCATCTTCTCCATCTATTGAATCAAAGAATCTGTACTGTTCACTCAAAGTATTCCTCCTTTCTAAAGTCCAATGTATCTATTTTTCCATGTAACTTTTACCCTTGTATTAATACTGTCATTATTACTTTTATAACTTAAGATATTCTCCCCTGGAACTAGGCTCCAAAATGAAGAATCAAGATCTATATAGTGGAAGGCATTCTCCCCATTTATCCTTACATACTTTTCTCCAAAAGAAGTGGATATGGTTAATACATCTTCTACTACCAGCTCTCTATTCACCTGGATTACTTCACCTGTAGTTTCATTTGTAACTGATGGATTTGTAGCAGGGCCAATAAATTCTATTTTAACTGGAGTATCTACATCACCACTATTAATTGCTTTTCTTTTAAATCCTCTGCTTGAAAACTTGCTAGGAAGATTTAAGTTAAACTTAATTCCACCCATAATGTATGACATCTCTCTACTCTCAAGGAAAGGATCAAGCCAAAATGGACTATGACAAATTAGATTAATTAAATATTTCTGATAAAAGAATCCTCTTCCTGCTGCAGGAAATGTTGGAGTTGATTCTACTATGGCTTTTATCTGTTTGTCTAGATAAGTTATGGTTACTTCACCTAGTTTTGGATTGAGCACCTTTTGTATTTTTCTTCTTATCTTCACCACTTCATCAGGGTTGTCTTTAGAAATAATGATTCCCTCAAGAGATATATCTCTAGATGAGAATGTATTATTTATATAAGTTAGTCCATCTTGATTTGGTGACTTTTGGTTTTCTAGTTCTACTCCTACATTTCCTACTCCATCAATTGATTCTAGAAATATAGGAGCAGCATTTCCAAGTGTTATACTCTCTCCATTAATGTTTGTAATAACTACACTCAAATCTTCACCTCCTACCATTCCATTGCTAATTCTTTTGATGCATTTTTTATCTTTCTAGCTGTTTCATAAGGTGATAAATGCTTTGGACTGTTGATAACTATAGTTTGGTTTATACCTTTATCCCCAGAAAGCATCTTTTTAGTCACATTATCATTATGGATTTTACTTCCTCTAGGGAGTTCTACAAGTTCTGGTCCAAGTTCTCCTACCATAGTAAGTCCACCTTGAAAGAAGCTAGTTCCACTGTAGTTTCCTGTAATCTTATCTTTAACGGCTGAAACTGTACTTGATACCTTTTCTCTAACTTCTTTAAATACAGTAGTAAAGGTAGCCTTCTTATCTTCCACTCTTTGGTTGTTCCACTCTATAAGTTTATCGATTCCACTTTTAATAGAGCTTACTACTGTAGCAAATGACTCAGATACTTTACTAGCCATAGATGAAAACTTTTCTCTAGTGGTAGTTAGCATTGAAGCGGTTTTCTTCACCCATTCTGATTCTGAATCTGTAATAGAGTCTATTATTTTCTTCTTTATAACTCCAGCCTTCTCATCTATTTCAGATTTAATATCCCTCCACTTTTCCTGGGTGTCAGTTTTTATTTCGGACCATTTTGTTACAATGTTAGTTTTCATCTCGCCTACCTTAGTAGCAGTATCTGTCTTCATAGTTTGCCATTTATTAGCTGTATCAGTTTTTATATCTTCCCATTTCTGAGAGGAATCCTTCTTTATTTCTTCCCACTTTTTCTTTACATCTTCTTTTATGTCTTTAGCTTTCTTTGCTATATCAGTTTTCATTACCTGCCACTTAGTCTTTATCTCCCCAGTTTCCCAGTCCACTTGCTTTACATGTTCCTCAGCTTGAGCCTTTGCTTCTTTTACTACATCAGTGTGCATCTCTTCTGCCTTTTTAACTGTGTCATCCTTTTGCCTAGTAGCTTCTTTTATCAACTTATCTGCCTGGTCCTTAGTTATGGTTCCAGCTTCATCTCTTTGCCTTATGATTTCTTTGACCACTTCATCATACTGCTCGTTAGCAGCCTTAACTGTTTTATCCTTTTGCTCTATGGAGTTTTTAACAACTTCAGCTGCTTGCTTGGCAGTGATTTCTCCTGCTTGAGCTTTCATTCTCTCCATTATAGATTTGGCTTCTACCTCATTTTCAGATAAGACTTTAATTCCTGTCTCCACCATTTCTTCTTGGATAGAATTTATCTCTTCCTGTTCAGCTTTAGTTATTCCTCTCTTTTCATTTGATGCAGTTTCTAGTATTTCTTTAATTCTAGCCTCACCATCTTCTACCTTTTGCTTTCTTTCCTCATAGCCTTCATTCATATTATTTATGATTCCATCTTGTTCTTCTTTAGATAGAGATGTGCTATTATTTACAAAGCCTTGTATTTTACCTAAAGATTCTTCATGGTGGCTATCTAATCCCGACTGAATATCTGTTGCCATCTGTGAGAAGTTTCCTGTTATTTTATCTGCCATTTCTTTAGTTACTTCCTGGCCAGACCAAGATAACTGGTTAAGAGCAATAGTAGCTTCATCATTAAGTTCTAGAAAACCTCCTACTGCCTTCTTAGTTGACTCTGAAACTTCATCTCCAAAGAGCTGAATTTCTGGAATACTTTCTTGGTTTAAGTGTTTATATAGTGCAACTCCAGCAACTGTTACAGTGGCTATTGCTGCAACTGCAAGACCAACTGGACCAGTTAGTACAGTAAAGACTGTAGCAAGTGCTCCTATTGCTGGTGTTGCTGCTGCGGCTCCAGTTGTAGCTACGGCTATTGCTCCAGAAATAGTAGACACAGCAGTTATTGCAGTTCCTATTCCAGCTATTAGTTTTCCACCAATAACTAAAAGTGGTCCTATAGCTGCTGCAACTAATCCTATCTTAACTATAGTTTCCTGTGTAGCTGGACTAAGATTAGCAAACCACTCCACTGCTTCTTGAAGTTTTTCTACTAGAGATTGTAGGTGTGGAAGTAAGATTTCAAATATCTGTATTCCTACTCCCTCTAAAGCTGACTTAAGTTTAGTTATTCCACCTTGGAGATTGTCTTCCATAGTTTCAGCCATCTCTTTAGCTGTACCTGTATATTCTCTTGTTGCATCTGTAAGCTTTTCATAGTCTTCATCTGTCGCATTTATTATTGCTAGCATTCCACTCATAGCTTCTTTACCAAATATGGTAGCTGCATATTGTGCTTGTTGTTCTTCAGTTAAGCCTGAGAATTTTTCTCTTAGTTCTCCCATTACATCTTTAAAAGGTAACATTTCACCATTAGCATCTGTAATAGATA
>CAYRYO010000076.1:0-6800 GCA_964428475.1 uncultured Tissierellaceae bacterium | reverse complement strand
CTTCTTATAGTTTTAGCTTCTTTATCTTATATTGTAGTGTTTGTCTTGGAATTTGTAGTTGCTGGGAGCTTTTTGTTATATTGTTGTTTGTGGTCTTTAGGGCTGTTTGTATTAGTTGCCTTTCTGTTTCTTCTAGTATGTCCTTTAGAGATTTGCCTTGTGAGGCTTGGAGGGGGTCTCTATTATGATTTTGGAATTTATGTGGAAGATTCTTTAGCTCAATTATATCTATATCGCTTATGCTTATTATTCCCTCTATTAGATGTTCTAATTCTCTTACATTTCCATTCCATGTATAATTCATAAAGATCTCTAGGACTTCATTTGATACTCCTTTTACTTTTTTATCTAGTAATTTGTTGAATTTTTCTATAAAGTAGTTTATTAGTATTGGAATGTCGTCTTTTCTTTCTTTTAATGCTGGAATTTCAAAATGTATTACATTTAGTCTGTAGTAGAGATCTCCTCGTAATTGTTTCTTTTCTACTGCAATTTCCGGTGATATATTTGTTGCTGCTATTATTCTTACATCTACTTTTGTTATCTTTGTCGCACCTACTCTTCTGATGCTTCCATCTTGTATTACTCTTAGGAGTTTAGATTGAAGTTCTAGGGGCATAGAGTTGATTTCATCTAAAAATAGTGTTCCTCCACTTGCTAGTTCGAATAATCCTGGTCTGTCTTCTGCTCCTGTAAATCCACCTTTTATTGTTCCAAATAGTATTCCTTCAAGAAGATTTGAAGGTAGGGCTGCACAGTTTTGTGTGATAAATGCTCCTGCTTTTCTCTTGCTTGCATTGTGAATTGAGTGTACAAATAATTCTTTGCCTGTTCCTGTATCTCCAGATATAAGAACGGATGCGTCTGTGTTTGCGGCTCTTAGGGCTAAAGATTTAAGCCTTATCATCTCTTTGTTTTCTCCTACTATGTCTATTAATGTGTATTTGGCAGCTTCCTTGTAGTTTTTGTTGCTGACTTCTTCTTTTTTACTGTATAGCTGTTCTTGTAAATCTATTATTTTTTCCGACATTTCACGAACTGTTGTTATGTCTTTTGATATTTCAAGTGCTCCAAGTATTTTCCCTTTTGATCTTATTGGGATAGATGTATTTATTGTAGTTATTTTTTCTCCTTTGTAATTTAAAAATCTCTGTTCTTTTTTTCTTATGGATTCACCACTTTGTATTACTGTTAATAGGGTGCTTGTATCATTGGTTAGTGATGGATATACTTCTAGCAAATGTCTTCCTATTACCTTGTCTCTTTCTATTCCATCTATCTTTTGAGCAAATTTATTGTAGTAGATTATGGTTCCATTTTTATCTATTATATGTATTCCTTCTTCTATATGATTTAGTATTTCAAATATGTTTTCTATGAGAAATAATTCCTTCATCCTTATCCTCCTATGCCTATTTTTCGGCGTCTATAGCCAAGTTTTAGGCACCTAAGTGCCTATTTAAATTTCAATATTTACTTTTTCTGCATGTGATATCTGTTTTCTTATTATATTGCCGCCTATTCTTTTAAATTTTTCAGGGTCATCACTTACATAGTATTTATATGTTCCGCCATCTATATTTTCATTTAATAGGGCTTTTTCTTTTAATATATTTTTGGTAAGCTTTGCTGTTTCATAGGCTGGATTTACAAGTCTTACTCTTTCTCCCATTGTTTTAGATATGGTATATCTAAGAGCTGGGTAGTGAGTGCATCCCAGTATTAGTGTGTCTATATTGTGTTCTTTTAATTCTAGTAAGTATTTTTTAGCTGCAAGATCTGCTAGATCTGAATTTTCCCATCCCTCTTCTACTATTGGTACAAATAGTGGGCATGATACTCCTATTATTTCTGCTGTGGGAATTATCTTTCTTATGGTTTCTTGATATGAATTGGAGTTTATTGTTCCTTCTGTTCCTATAATGCCTATTGTCTTGTTTTTAGTACAGTTTGCCGCTGCTCTAGCTCCTGGTTCAACTACTCCAATAATTGGAATATCAAATCTTTCTTGGGCTTCATTTAATGCCAGTGCAGATGCTGTGTTACATCCTATTACTACCACTTTTATATCTTTGCTTATCAGGAAATTAATGCTCTGCATTACGTATTTAATTACGGTTTCCTTTGATCTAGTTCCATAGGGTATCCTAGCTGTATCACCAAAGTATACTATATTTTCGCCTGGAAGTTGTTCTACTACTTCTTTAAATACTGTGAGCCCACCAATTCCTGAGTCAAATATTCCTATTGGTCTATTGTCCATTTATTCACCTCTTTAAATCGAGTAAGAAAAGGGCTGGGATGGAACCCAGCCCTTACACATTTATTCTATTTCTTCTATTTCTTCTAACTCTTCCTCTAATTCTTCTAATGCTTCTAATGCTTCTACTTCTTCTAATTCTTCTAATTCTACTTCTACTTCTTCAAACATTTCCATTTGTTTTTCTAATTCTTGCATTTGAACTTCCATGATTCTGTTTATATCTACTGAATTTGCTTTAGTTGTCTTTGGCATTATAACTTTTATATCTTGGTTATTTATATTTTTATTCTTTGAATTGAAGCCTATTTTAAAGTTTATCTTGCCTTTCATTCCCAAAGAATCCATTTCATTTTCTGTATCTTCTTCCATTAATTTAGCTATCTGATCTAAGTCAATGGTAAAGTTCATTTCTCCGTCTTCTTCTACTATATATCCGTCTGATACAGTATAAGTGATTTTAATTCCATCGTCACCTATTATCTGTACATCTTTGATTTTATCCATGAAAGAATTAAATTCTTTGTTTATTTCTTCTGCAAGCTCATCAATATTCTCATTCATATTTGCAATGAATTCCTGCATTCCCTTTAATTCTTGCTGACTAATGCCTTGCATTGAGCCTGTTTTTTGCATAAGTTTGAAGTAACCATCAAGGAATTCAACTGCAAATGCTCTTGCTTCCTCTTCTTGTAGAATGTAATTTACCATCTTTCTTGTTACTTTTTTAAATGACTCATCATTTAAGTTTAATTCATATATTTTTGTTTGTTTGCCATCTACTTTTTTTGTTTCTTTTAATTTTACTATTTCAAGATCAAATTCAAAGCCATCTTGTATTTTTTCCATAAATTCTATCATTTTAGGTTGGAATTCTTCTTGAAATGCTATTATTTCTTCAAAGTCTATTTCTTCAACTTCTTCTACTTCTGTATCTGCTTGAACTTCCATCATTTTCATCATTTCTAACAAATCATAAGTAATGTATTTTTTACCTACAAAAAGTTTGGCAATCTCTGGTGATGAATTTAATCCCATCATATCTAATACTTCTTTGGAAGGCATATCGATTACATACTCCATCTCTGATGTTTCTAAGTCAACATCTAACCACACTTTTAAAGGTATCTCCATACCCATAACTTTCATATCCATTTCTACTTCTGCCTTTGCAGCTGTATTATCCTCATTGCCAACAGATTTTCCTTCCATAGAAAATTCCATTCCATTTACAACTTCAGCTACCATATTAAATATCATAGCCTCCATTTCTCCAAGTCCTTCTGCCTGTAATTCGAAATTCATGTCCATCTTTGTTTCAACTGTTTTTATATCCTGCATTTTATTAAATGCACTATATAAATCAGCATTTTCACTTGTACAAGCAACTAAGGAAATAGATAGTGCAAATATAAGTATTAAACTCAATGCTTTTTTCATTTTACCCCTCCATGTTATTTATTTTATATTGTTATATTTTATTATAACAATTACAATACAACAATTCAAGCCTAAAATAGACCTACTTATGCTTTATATCAAACCCCTTGAAAACAGTCAAAAAACATTTCCCAACTAGGGGAATGTTTTTTGACTGTTTGCTTTTAGAATGTCAATGTTCCATTTTCATTTTTAATTATCTGCAGTATATCTTCTTCTTTTCCATTTTGTGAATTGATATATATTATAAAATCTGATCCATTGTATTTTCCTTTGAATTCGTAGCATAGAACCTCTTCTTTTCCACTTGGAATAATAGCTAGTCGAATGGAATCTACATCAAAATCAACTTTTACTAATTCTCTTGCTTCTTCTTCTGTTAATTTTGGACTTTCCATATTTCTATCCTTGTGGTTCATATAATAAGGTGAAGCGTCAAATCCTATTATATCTCCTGTGTCTAATGCTACCTTTACTTTTATTAAATCAGGATACACTGTTATGTCATCTACTTTAGCTGCAAAATTAAATAGTATTCCACCATCGTATTCAAGGGAATAATTTGCTTCCATATCTTTAAAGCCTTTGTTATTTAGATATTGTAAAGCTTTTTCTTCAGCTTGATCTACAGATAATTTCTTATTTGATACTGGTCTTGGGTTGGCCATCCAAATTACCCTTCCACCTTGTTTGGATACTCCCATGTAAACTGCTAAATCTTCTTGTTGATTGTTTAGATGTACATTAAAGGTGTAGGCGGGTATTTTGAGTTCATCTATGTTTTCGCCCTCTTCAAATTGATCTACTTTTGATACATTTTTATCTCCGAAAAATTCTAATGCTGTTTTTTTAGCTTGATCGCTAGATACTTTATTTTCTGGAAGACCTACAGGTTTTCTATTTACCATTTGATCTGCAAATGGTCCATCGTATATAAGTTCAGGAGTTTTTCCCATTTGTTTTTCTACATTTACGATAGAAGTATTTAGGACCTTGTCATTGCCTTCTATTATTTCGTTTTTTTGCCTATTTATCATTGAGTTAAACATAAAGCTTGAATCTGCTAAGCCTTCATGTAGTGTATCTAATTCTTTGTTAAAGGCTGTTGTATTTCCCAGCAAGTGATTTAGTGATTGTTTTTGTTCATCTGTAAGGTCTTCACCCTCTAGATGAGTCTTGATTAAATAGCTACTATAATCTGCTGCCTGATTTAAAAACTTTTCTGTCTTTGCTGTTTCTCCATGACTGATAGGCATTTGTGCTAATTTATCTTGAGCAAAAAAGGATTCATTCATTATTTGTGAGAGTAGCATTACATTTTTATCTCTAGATTTAGATGCTATTGCTTTGGAGAGATTTACCTGAACATTTTCTACATGTTTTTTTACATCAAGGAACAATCTCTGGTAATGGTTTTCAAGTGCTGTTTCGTATCCTATCTTCATAGTTTGTTGATTGTATCCCCAGACAAGTGCCATTATGAGAAGAAGAGTTAGTATGCCTGGAGCAATAAAGTTCTTTTTATTCATCTCGACCTTCCTTTCTAAATTCCAAACCAGTGTTTTCCTATTTTTAGAGTTACTTTTCTAGACCATATCCACTTTGATGTCGCTGTAACTGGATTCCAGTAGTATAAACATCCATAGGTAGGATCCCAACCATTTAATGCATCTCTTGCCGCTTTGATTGAGTCCTTGTTTGGAGTAAGATTTATCTGTCCATCTGCTACTGCTGTAAATGCCAAGGGCTGATAGACTACTCCCGCTGCAGTGTTTGGAAATGATGAGCTTTTGACTCTGTTGAGTACTACTGCTGCTACCGCTACCTTTCCTACATAGGGTTCTCCTCTAGCTTCTCCGTGTATGGTTCTTGCCAGAAGGTATTCATCTGTTTTTCTATTTATTCCTCCTGTAGCTGCAGCAGTGGTTGAGCCTGCTGACATTCCCAGTGCTTTTGCAGTAGAAGGACCCACCACGCCATCTACATTTAATCCATTTTTAGTTTGAAACTTTCTAACAGCTCTATATGTTCTTGCTCCATATACTCCATCTACACTTCCATCGTAGTATTTCCATCTAGATAGTTTATCCTGTACTGTCCTTACGTCATCTCCCTGAACTCCCCAGTAGAGTGTTCTAGGTGCAAAGTATTTACTGTATGTTGATGCAAATTTTTCTCCAGTCCCTGGCTCGTAAAACAGAAATATTGATAGGAAGACTAGAGACAATGCACTTGTAATTAAAATAAATTTTTTCAAGATTCTTAGCTCCTTTCATCTTATTTCCCTTATTTTTAGTAAAATCACAAATTTTATACATCTTCTTTACATATATTTAATAATAATATAAGTTTTCCAAAGCATTCATTGATTTTATATCCTTTTAATGTTATAATTCATTAAAGGACTATTCGTACAATTTAAATTATTAAGAATACACTGAGTTTTTTTGTACTATTTTGTATACAGTTGTATTCTTTTGATAATTAATTCCAAATCTTTTATAAAGGAGGATAGCAGAAAGGGGTTTATGAATTTCAACTAAAATTTAAAGGGAGGCAAAATTATGAACGCGTTAATGGATTCAATAGTAAGTTTTTCGGATTGGCTTTGGGGAGTCCCGATGTTGGTAATCTTAGCAGGCGGAAGTATATTTTTAACTGTTAAGTTTGGATTTTTTCAATTTAAATATTTCCCTTTTGCAATGAAAGAAACTTTTGGAAAGATTTTTGCAAAAGCAGAAGGAGAAGGTACAGTTACTCCTTTCCAAGCAGCAACTGCTGCTTTGGCTTCAACCATTGGAGCATCTAATATAGTTGGAGTGCCGGTAGCAATTGCATTTGGTGGTCCAGGTGCTGTTTTTTGGATGTGGGTTATAGCCTTATTAGCTACTGCTGCAAAGTTTGCAGAAATAGTATTAGGTATGAAATACAGAGAATTAAATGAAGAAGGGGTTTATGTTGGAGGCCCTATGTATTACTTAAGTAAAGGTCTTAAGGGTGGTTTTGGTAAGGCCATGGGTATTATATTTGCATTTTTCCTAATGATTGAATTGATACCTTCTATCGCAACTCAAGCTGTTTCTGCAGTTCAAACAGCAAG
>CAYRYO010000075.1:5897-7011 GCA_964428475.1 uncultured Tissierellaceae bacterium | reverse complement strand
TAGTAGCTACTATTCTCTTATCCCTAAATCCAACTTTACATAGATTTCTTAAATCTTCTTCCTTAGCAAGCACTAATTGATTTGGACCAGGAAAACTATAATATTTATCTTTATTAATATTTGTATTGTGAAAACAGTATGCTTGTCTCTCTGTCCCGTAATTTTTAGCTATGCATTCAATTGCCTTCTTTATCCTTGGAATTTGATTGTTAGCTGAAATTATAAATGAAATTATCATTTCAAATGGATCTTGATTTAATATCCTAATTCCCTCTCCAAATTCTATCGCTTCTTTTAATATTGGATCTTTTGATAGCACTCTTTTTATTTCACCATAATCCCTAGCTAAATCAAAGTAATGGTACCAAATATTATCAAAGTCTTCCATATTTGTAGGAGAGAGTATGATGTCCTCTTCATCCTTTTTTACATTTAACATTCTATTGAAGGCTATAGTGGTATAACTTCCGTCATCCTCTCTATTCCATCTAAAGGCTTGGCCACATTCAAATATATGCTGTGGATTGAAGTCTTTTATATTTTTTAATATTATCTTGTCATCTCTCTCCAATATTTTGTATTTCATAAGATTCTCCTTTGTATCTATCTTTATCTTTTCTTTTAATTTTTACATTGAAAACAATTATATCACAAAAGACCTACTTAATATATTTATTTTACCTTATCTAATACTTAAATAATTTTTAGATAATAATCTTCTTTTAAAGATGTAATTTTTAAATTAATGTGTTAAGATATAATCAAGCTTTTAATAATATCTAAAGGAGGAGTTTTTATGATTATTGGAGTACCAAAGGAAATTAAGGAACAAGAAGACAGAGTTGCCCTTACACCAGCAGGTGTTGATGCATTTGTTAGAGCTGGACACAAGGTAATAGTTGAGAAAAACGCAGGAATGGGAGCAGGTTTCCCAGACAATGCGTACACAGAATTAGGTGCTGAGATTATAGACAATGCTCCAAAAGTGTGGGAACAGGCTGATATGATTATGAAAGTTAAAGAGCCTCTTGAATCAGAATACAAATACTTTAAAGAAGACTTAATCATATTCACATATCTGCACTTAGCTGCAGAAGAAAAATTAACAAAAGCA
>CAYRYO010000075.1:3469-5797 GCA_964428475.1 uncultured Tissierellaceae bacterium | reverse complement strand
CACGATGTAGTTCACTATGCAGTAGCAAATATTCCAGGAGCAGTTCCAAAGACTTCAACTTTAGCTCTTACAAATGTTACCCTTGCTTATGCAGTTAGAATAGCTAACAAGGGTTGGAAACAAGCACTTAAAGACGATTCAGCTCTTAAATTAGGAGCAAATGTACTTCAAGGTAAAATAGTATACAAAGCAGTAGCAGATGCATTTGGCTTTGACTATACTCCAGTTGATGAAGTATTAAACTAAAAGGTAAAATAAAAAACTACAGTCTTAGACTGTAGTTTTTTGCTTTACTAATAATCAATCAAAACAAAGGCAAGTGGTCTCCCTTGCCTTTGTTTACTACAATTAAATTATTTTTATCTTAGTACCAACCTCTTAATTTCATTACATCTGCTACTTTTTTAACTGAAATCATATAAGCAGCTTCTCTTACAGTTACATTATATTCTTCTTTTAAAGCCCATATATCATTAAATGCATTTACCATTTCAACTTCTTGTTTTTCTTCTACTTCTTTTTCTGACCAATAGTATCCATATCTATTTTGTACCCATTCAAAATAAGAAACTGTAACTCCACCAGCATTTGTAAGTATATCTGGAGTAACTACTATTCCTCTTTCATTAAGTATTGCATCTGCTGCTTGAGTAATAGGTCCATTTGCAGCTTCACATACTAATTTAGCTTTAATTGCCTTTGCTTCTTTTTCTTGAACTGCATTTTCAAGAGCCGCTGGTATAACTATATCAACTTCTAATTGCCAAAACTCTTCTAGTGAAATTGCCTTTGCTTTTGGATAGCCAACAAGATTTCTATTTTGATCCATATAATCAGCCATATCTTGGAAGTCTAATCCTTCTTCATTATATAATGCATAAGTACCAACTGATGGTGCCCATTCAGCTATTGCAACAATTTTAACGCCTTGGCGCTCTACATTTTTAACTGTAAATCTACCAACATTTCCAAAACCTTGGATTGCAGCTGTTGCTTTTGTCATATCTATTCCCGCTTTTTTAGCAGCTTCTCTAGTTATTACACTAACTCCAAATCCTGTTGCTTCATTTCTTCCTTGAGATCCACCCCATGCAACTGGCTTTCCAGTGATTACTCCCATGTTGTTTTCTCCAGTTAATTTTATATATTCATCTACCATCCAAGCCATTACCTGACCATTACTTCCAACATCAGGTGCTGGTATGTCTATCTTTTCTCCTAAATACTTATAAACGCCTCGAACATATCCTCTAGCTAGTCTTTCTAGTTCTCCTTGTGATAGTGTTAGTGGATCTACTGTAATTCCACCTTTTGCTCCACCATAAGGAACACCCATTACTCCGCATTTAAATGTCATCCACACAGATAGAGCTTTTACTTCATCTGGATTAACTCCTGGATGTAGCCTTACGCCACCTTTTCCAGGTCCTATAGCATCGTTGTGCAATGCTCTATAACCCTTAAATGTTTTTAGTGTTCCATCATCCATTTTAACTGGAATTGAAACTTCTATCATTCTCTGTGGTTCTTTAAGTAACTCAAAAACATCTCTTCCAAGTTTTAATGCATCACACGCTTTTTTTACTTGAGATTGAGCACCTTCCAATGGATTTAAATTTTCCTTTGACATTAAACAAGACCTCCTATAATTTGAACTACAAATTAATATTTAACTAATTTCACCAAAATTATAACATACCCTAATCACTTTGTAAACTTTTTATCAATTTAAATCTACTTTTGTTCACAACTAAAAATATCCATTATATCATCTACATTGTCTAACCCTTTGATTAGTGCCGGAATAATTTCGTATACATCTCCTACTATACCAAAATCTGCAATATCAAAAATTGGTGCATTTTTATCTTTATTAATTGCAACTATTACTTTAGATTCTTGCATTCCAGCTAAATGCTGAATAGCTCCAGATATACCACAAGCTATATAAAGCTCTGGTCTAACTGTAGTACCAGTTTGTCCTACTTGGTGGCTATGTTCAATCCAACCTGCATCTACTGTTGCACGACTAGCCCCTACTACTCCACCTATCTTATCAGCTAAGCTACTGATTAATTCAAATCCTTTGCCTTCTCCAAGCCCTCTACCACCAGAAACTATTATTTGAGAATCCGCTAATTGTACAATTGACTTTTGTCCTTTAACTACTTCAACTACTCTAGCTTTTATTTCTTCTTCTTTTAATTCAGGTGTAAATTTACGAATTTCTCCAGTTCTACCTTCCTTGTATTTTGCTTTTGCCATTACCCCTGGTCTTACTGTAGACATCTGTGGTCTATGATCTGGACATATAATAGTTGCCATTAA
>CAYRYO010000075.1:0-3369 GCA_964428475.1 uncultured Tissierellaceae bacterium | reverse complement strand
AGTAATATAGCAGTTAATGGTACTTGCAATGTATCTGCTATTTTTCTACCTTCTCCAATAAGTTCTATAGCTACATTTAATAATTCTCCACTTCTCTGCTCTGCAAATACACAAACTCCTCTGTATAAATCTACATCTACTGCTCCTGCTCTATCTATTCCTGTCTTGTTTACAGCCATATATTCTTCCTCCTTTACAGTTAATTATATTAAATCAAATGTTTTTGTTTTAGTCTTACTATCAAACTATTTACTTGTTCTGTTGTATCACCTGTTAGTATTTCACCTTCACCTTTTCTGCCTTCAGGGGTGAATGATTTATAAACTTTAGTAGGTGAACCATTTAATCCTAAATTATCAAAATCTGCATCTACATCTAAAGCAGACCAAACTTCTACCTTGTTCTCTTCATGAGCATCATATATTCCTCTGATAGAAGGATATCTAGGCTCATTTAATTCTTTTATTGCAGTTAAAAGCACTGGCATTTCACATTCTACTACAAAGTATCCATCTTCAAGTGCTCTCTTTGCAACTACTTTATCTTCTTTAATCTCTAAATCTTCTACATAAGTTATTTGTGGAAGATTTAGATGTTCTGCTATTTGAGGTCCAACTTGAGCAGTATCCCCGTCAATTGCCTGTCTGCCGCAGAAAATAATACTATAATCATCTATCTTTTTTATTCCAGCTGCAAGAGCTGTAGATGTCGCCCAGGTATCCGATCCTGCAAAGGCTCTATCACTTAAGAGTATTGCTCTATCTGCTCCCATAGCTAATGCCTCTCTAAGTGCTACATCTGCTTGAGGTGGCCCCATGCTTAGAACTGTAACTGTTACATCTTTTTTGCTATCTTTTATTCTCAATGCTCCTTCAAGAGCATTTCTATCATCAGGATTTATTATACTTGGAACTCCTTCTCGAATAAGCGTTCCACGTACTGGATCTATTCTTACTTCTGTTGTATCTGGTACTTGCTTTAAGCATACAATAATATTCATATTTCTCCTCCTCATCTATTTTAATACTGCAGCTGATATAACCATTCTTTGAACTTCAGATGTACCTTCGTAAATTTCAGTAATTTTTGCATCTCTCATCATTCTTTCGATAGGATAGTCTTTTGTATATCCGTATCCACCAAAGATTTGAAGACATTTAGTAGTTACACTCATCGCACATTCTGATGCAAATAACTTCGCCATAGCGGCTTCTTTTCCATAAGGTAGTCCATTGGCCTTGTTAAATGCTGCTCTATATACTAAAAGTCTTGCTGCTTCTATCTGTGTTTCCATATCTGCTATCATCCACTGCAAACCTTGGAACTTTGATATTGATCTACCAAATTGTTTTCTCTCTTTAGAATAGTTTACTGCTTGATCCAATGCTCCTGCTGCTATTCCCAGTGCTTGAGCTGCTATTCCTATTCTTCCACCATCTAGAGTTGTCATTGCTATTTTAAATCCTTGGCCTTCTTTACCTAGTAGGTTTTCTTTTGGAACCTTGCAGTTTTGGAAAATTAATTCTGAAGTAGCAGATGCTCTGATTCCAAGTTTTTCTTCTATTTTTCCTATGCTAAATCCTGGAAAATCCTTTTCAACTATAAAAGCTGATATGCCTCTAGTTCCCTTGGACTTATCTGTCATGGCAAATATTACATATGTATCTGCCTGACCTCCATTTGTAATAAATATTTTGGATCCATTTAATATATAATTGTCTCCATCTAATACAGCTGTGGTTTGTTGACCTGCTGCATCAGTACCTGCATTAGGTTCTGTAAGTCCAAATGCACCTAGATGTTCACCTTTTGCAAGTGGTACTAAGTATTTTTGTTTTTGTTCTTCATTTCCATATTTAAATATTGGCCAGCAACCGAGTGATGTATGAGCAGAATTTATTACACCTGTAGTTCCACAAGCTTTTGAAAGTTCTTCAATTGCGATAGCATATGAAACTTCATCTCCTCCTGCACCGCCATATTCCACTGGAAAAGGTATGCCTAGAATATTAGCTTTGGCCATTTTCTCGACATTTTCTCTTGGAAATCTCTGTGTTTCATCGATATCTGCAGCAATTGGCTCTACTTCATTTTTTGTAAATTCTCTTACTACACTTCTTACCATTTCTTGTTCCTTACTTAAATTGAAATTCATATATCATTTCCCTCCCTAACATATTAACTATCGCCTACATATTTCATTATAGACTATTTGTGATATTATTTCTACAAGATTGTTAAAAGATTATCTTTAAATTCCATAAAAAAATCTAGTTACTTTTAATTAACTAGATCTTAAATATTTCTAATATAGTATTTTATTTTTTATTCAAATTCTCTTTTTAAAAAATAAGATAAAATAAAAAGAGATTCATTTAATCTTACATTTTCAACTACAACATCATCTGGAACATTTAAATCTATTGGAGCAAAATTCCAAATCCCTTTAACTCCAGCTTCTATATAGTCATCAGCTAATCTTTGAGCACTTTCTCTTGGAGTAGTAATGATGCCAATATCAACTTGATGCTCTTTTATATAATCTACCATAGTGTTTGAATCTCTTACTTCAATATCTCTTATCTTAAGCCCTACTATATTTGGATTTTTGTCAAATAATGAGACCACTTTAAATCCTGCATCCTCAAATCCTCTAAAATTTGCTATTGCCTGACCTAAATTTCCGGCCCCTCCAATCACAGCATGATATAGTGTTTCAAGACCTAAAATCTTTCTAAGCTGAATATACAAATCTTCTACATTATATCCATATCCTTGCTGTCCAAATCCTCCAAAATTATTCAAATCCTGTCTTATCTGTGACGCAGTAAAGCCAGTCATATTACTGAGTTCTTGAGATGAAATTCTATTTGTTCCTTTATCCATTAACTCCACTAAATATCTATAATATTTAGGAAGCCTTCTTATCACTGTTATAGACACTGTATTATTTTTTTCCAAACCATCACCACCTATTCAATTATCATTTGAATAATTATATCATCATGATATAATTATGTCAATTAAATTGGCTAGGTTTTTGCATAGTTGATTTTCACTAAATTGACAATCCTTCTACATTTAGGTACTTCTTCCATAAAAATTTTCCCATAGAAATTTCTATTTCATTTGCTTTTGATTTTAACCCTGCCTTAATATAAACATCTATATCTCCAGACTTGAACATTTTAAATCCCTTTTCATCTGCTGGTTTTCCCATCTTAACTGATGGTTGATATGAAGGACATCAGCCAGATCCAGTATTTACCACTACTATAGATATTGAATTATCTTTTATCTTCCCATCAATATATTCTTTTGCATCGTTGTTTATTAGTACTTTCATTGTTTTTCCCTCCATTTCTATTA
>CAYRYO010000074.1:2841-7155 GCA_964428475.1 uncultured Tissierellaceae bacterium | reverse complement strand
GCATGAGACTTAGATTTTCTAAGCTCAGACTGATAAAATTTAGGGTTGTTTTCAGTAACATAAGCTTCAAAGCCGCAAAAGTTAATTGTTTAGCTGAAACTGGCATAGGATTCTCCTTTCAATATGTTTTGAGTTATACACATCTTAACACTGTATATATACCCAAGAATGGGGGGATTCTATCCATTTCAATATAGAAAAATGTAGTAAATATGCGAGTTGTAGAATTCTGCAACGAGCTAAACTGATTATATAAAGGGGGTACAAAGTAAAAATATCGGAACGAGTCTAAAACACTTTTTAGCAAACAATCAAGAACATCGTAGAATGTCTTCAAGCTCAGATATTGATGAGAGAACAATGAGAGAAATATACCTAGCACCCTTTGAAGGAGCCGTTGTAAATGCTAAACCTTGGACTGTTATGTGCTCATATAATAAAGTAAATGGTGTTTTTGCATCTGAAAATCCACGTACTTTGACAGATATATTAAGAACAGAGTGGGGATTTGAAGGCTATGTAATGAGTGACTGGGGAGCTGTTGGTGACAGAGTTGCAGGGCTTAAGGCAGGACTTGAACTTGAAATGCCATCGTCTAGAGGAATTAATGATAAAAGAATTGTAGAGGCCGTAAAGGATGGTTCTCTTGATGAAAAAATCTTGGACCGTGCTGTAGAAAGAATGATAACGATTCATAATAGATATATTGAAAACAAGAAACCGGAGATAGGGTATGATAAAGAAGAACACCATCAATTAGCCAGAAAGATTATTTCGGAAAGTATGGTTCTTTTGAAAAATGATGATATTTTACCACTTGATAAAGGTGATGATATTGCATTTATTGGTAAATTTGCAGAAAAACCTAGATATCAAGGTGGAGGAAGTTCCCATGTTAATAGTTTTAAGGTTACAAGTGCATTACAAGTAATGGGAGATGCTAAGAACATTAGCTATGCAAGGGGATATGATGTAGAAGAAGATAAAATTGATGATGCTTTAATTGAAGAAGCAGTTAAAGTTGCAAAAAAGGCAAAGGTGGCTGTTATTTTTGCAGGATTACCTGATAGCTTTGAGTCTGAAGGATATGATAGAAGTCATATGTCACTTCCAAATTGTCAAAATAAATTGATTAGTGAAATAGTAGCGGTTCAACCTAATACTGTAGTTGTATTACACAATGGATCAGCTATAGAAATGCCTTGGGCAAATGATGTAAAAGGTATCTTAGAATTATACTTAGGTGGTCAAAATGTAGGAGCAGCAACAATTGATGTTTTATTTGGTGATGTTAACCCAAGTGGTAAATTGGCAGAAACTTTCCCATTGAGATTAGAGGACAATCCATCTTATTTGTTTTACTTTGGTGAAAAAGATATAGTAGAATACAGAGAAGGAGTATTTGTTGGTTACCGTTACTATGATAAAAAGAAATTAGATGTACTATTTCCATTTGGACATGGATTAAGTTATACAACATTTAATTATTCTAATTTAAGAACCAGTGCAGATACGATTAAAGATACTGATATTGTGAAAGTTGAAGTAGATGTTACCAACACAGGAAAAGTAGCTGGGAAAGAAGTTGTACAATTATATATTGCTGATAAGGTAAGCACCGTTATTCGACCTGTTAAAGAGTTAAAGGGATTTGAAAAGATAATGTTAAATCCTGGAGAAACAAAAACAGTAACTTTTAATTTGGGAAAACGTGCTTTTGCCTACTATAATGTAGAAATAAAGGATTGGCATGTGGAAACAGGGGAGTTTGATATTCTTATTGGAAAATCTTCTAGAGATATTGTATGTGAAAAGACAATTATGCTAGAATCAACAGTAGCATTACCAGAAGTATATACAAGTAATTCTTCTTTTGAAGATTTGATGGGAAATCCTAGGGCAATGGAATTATGCAAACCGCTTTGGAATTCAGTGGAATCACTTTTCATAGATGAGAATGTTGACAAAAGTGATCCAGAAAAATTTGCAATTATAGAAGCAATGACTGCGGCTATGGTAAAGGTTATGCCCCTTAGAGCTGCTATAAACTTTGGAGATGGATCGATAACATATGAACAAATGAATGACATATTAGAAAAAATAAATAAAAATTAATCTATTTCCCCAATAATTTCACGAAAATGTGAGAATATTGGGGAATCTTATAATAAAAAGAATATCCAAAAAAATACATAGAATATGGAATTAAAATCTAATAGTTATAAGGTTTGTTCTAACTCTCTATTTGCCTTTAGTAATAGATGTAAATAATATTTGAAAGTGGTATAATTAATACAATAATATAATAAAGATGGAAGTGATATCTATGAAATATGGCCTATATGAGAAAATAATAAGTAGTAAATATCTAGAAAAACTTAAAGATAAGAAATATATGCAATTTTCATAGAATTATTTTGATTATATTATTATAGATGGATCACCAAATACCTGAAAAGATAATAAGAGAATCTAACTTGAGGGTTGTAAATTAATTAGGTAATATACGAATCTCAGGGAATTAATTAAATATTGTATGTACAAAATTTCATTTCAAGTTTCACTAATGAATATAGGGGAGGAAAATAATGAATATAGCCTGTCTCTCTTTTACAAATAAGGGAAAATTAATAGGAGAAAAAATAGAATCTATAGAAAGTAGTAAATATAAAATAGACCACTATGCAAATAAGCAGATAAATGGAGGGGTTAAAAGAATATTAAAATCCATATGGGAAAAATACGATGCAATTGTGTTTATATCAGCAACAGGTATAGCTGTAAGAATGTGCGCTTCTTTTATAAAGGATAAAACAGTAGATCCTGCTGTAGTTGTTATAGACGATTTAGGTAGATATTCCATATCTCTATTGTCAGGTCATATAGGAGGAGCCAATGAACTTGCTAAAGAATTGTCATTGTTTTTAGGAACAGAGCCTATTATTACAACAGCAACAGATTCTAGAGGAATAGAGTCTATAGATATGTTTGCGGAAAATAATGGATACTATATTGAAGATATAAAATCAGTTACAAAACTTACAACTATGATGGTAAATAATGAAGTAGTAGGCTTATATACAGAAGATAGTAAGATAATAAACTACAATAAATTGATAATAATTAAAGACTTGAAAAATATAGAATCTAGTATTAAAGGATTAATTATAGTCAGCTCAAATGAAAAATTTAAAGAGTTAGATATACCGCATACAATATTGCGACCTAAAAATTTAAATATAGGGATAGGTTGCAGAAAGGGTATAGAGAAAGATTTAATAATAAAAGCAATAAATGATCAATTCAATAAATTAAACTTATCTAAAAATAGTATTAAAAACATAGGAACGGTAGAAGTTAAAAAATATGAGAAAGGAATCATAGATACTAGCAAATACTTTAGCTGTCCATTAAAAATATTTACAATTGAAGAAATTAAAATGGTGGAAGACAAATTTGAAAAATCACAATTTGTAAAGGATACTATAGGAGTGAATTCTGTATCAGGGCCAGTTGCCTTTTTATTAGGAGGAAATATAATAAGTGAAAAATCAAAGCATAATGGAATAACAATATCAATATCAAAGGAGATTTATAATAGTTAAATCCCTACACTAGATGATTAAAAATCACATATATAAAACAAATAAAATAAGGTATTAAAGTTATATAATCTAGATAAAGGGTAAAGATGATATGTATATAGATTATTATAAATCAGAAATCTAAAAATGAGCAATAAAAAAAGCAGCTAGAGGATCAGTTTTATCAATATCCACAAAAGAGGAGGGATATTATCAATAAAAGTAATATCAAGAAAACAAAAAAATGGGGTATATTAAATTTAATATTTTATTTTGCTACTTTAGGGATTAATTATCTTGGATCATCAGGTTTTTTCAATGATATGGGTCAAAAAGATATTTCAGATAAGTACACTACATTGATAACACCTGCAAGTTTCGCTTTTGCTATTTGGGGAGTTATATATAGTTTATTACTTATAACTTTAATTTACTTTTTTGTAAAAAGAAATGATGAGAGTGTTAGCAATCTAGTTGAAATGATTTCCCCATTATTTATAGCCAGTAGTTTGTTAAACATGGGGTGGATTATTGCCTTTTCCTATGAAATGTTGGGACTTTCAACTATCTTAATTTTTGGCATGTTGATTTCATTGTTGCTAATTATAGAAAAAATCTATAAGAATAGATCTGAAATTTCTTATATCTTACCAGGATTTAGTTTTACACTTTATGCTTCATGGGTATTTATTGCTACAATACTTAATATTGCCTTATTTTTAGTTCAACA
>CAYRYO010000074.1:0-2741 GCA_964428475.1 uncultured Tissierellaceae bacterium | reverse complement strand
TTAAATAAAATTAATAAGGTTAGAAAATGTCTTGATTCGATTTAATTGAAATCAAGGCATTTTCATTGATTATCACTAAGATTACTTGTTCTTATGCTTTACTAAATACTATCAACAATTTACGGATTATAGTAATAGCTAAGAGCCTTGAAATCTTTAGTAAGAGAGCTTCTAAAAATTTTCTTATTTAGCATATATTCATGATATAATATTTACAAGAATAATTTTTATAAAAGCTTTCTTAAATATACCAATTTTATTAAGTAAGTCGACATTATATTAGATTAGTATAATTAACATAAAGAAAGGATGGTTTTTGTTGAATGTAATTTTTTCAAAATTTAAAGAAGTATTATTTTCAGTTCTCCCAATTACAGTATTAGTATTAATACTGAACTTTACCATATCTCCCATGAATACAATAGTAATTGTTAGATTTCTTGTTGGTTCTTTCTTTGTGACATTAGGTTTAACTATTTTTTTGATAGGCGTTGATATTGGGATTACCCCTTTAGGAAGCTTGACAGGGACATCACTTGCAAAAACAAATAAACTATGGATTGTATTGATTGCAGGATTAATATTGGGTTTCTTTATATCAATAGCTGAGCCTGGTTTGTTGGTTCTTGCTAATCAAGTTGACTTAGTAACTTCAGGGCAAATAGCAGGAGTAAGTATACTTGTTATTGTGTCAATTGGTTTAGCAATTATGTTGTCATTGGGATTTTTAAGGGTATTTTATGATATTCCTTTGTATAAAGTACTTATTGCTTTGTATTTAATTATTTTTGCTTTAGGGATTTTTGTTTCTCGTGAATTTTTGGCGATAGCTTTTGATGCTTCAGGATCAACAACAGGAATATTGGCAGTGCCATTTATTCTATCTCTATCTGTAGGTATATCAAAGTTAAAAAAGGATAGTATAAAATCCGAAACGGACAGTTTTGGATTGGTTGCTATTGCATCAAGTGGTGCAATTATAGCCGTGTTACTTTTAGATATATTTACAAAGACAACGGAAATCTCTGGTGAATTTAATTCAGTAGTTGCAGATACAAATTCAGTGTTTAGACCATTTATATCGATGATTCCAGATTATTTAATTGAAGCGTCTATGGCAATATTACCCTTATTTATAATACTGCTAGTTGCACAGAAGATATCTTTTAAATTAAATAAAAAACAATTACGAAAGTTACTTACAGGATTTGTATTTACATTTATAGGTTTAGTTGTTTTTTTAATAGGTGTAAATGGAGGATTTATGGATGTTGGTACAAGTATTGGTAATGATTTAGCCTTATTAGATAATAAGGCATATATTATAATCATAGGTTTTATTTTAGGTTTTGTAACTATTTTGGCAGAACCAGCTGTTTATATTTTAACTAGCCAAATTGAAGATGTAACTAGTGGTTATGTAAAGAAAAATGTAGTTTTAGTTCCATTAGCAATTGGAGTTGGATTTGCTGTAGCATTATCGGTTATTCGTATTTTGGTTCCAGGAATACAGTTGTGGCATTATTTATTACCTGGTTATATTATATCTATATTGATGATGTTTATTGTACCAAAACTTTTTATAGGGATTGCATTTGATGCTGGTGGAGTAGCTACTGGCCCTGTGACTGCTACCTTTATCTTGGCTTTCATACAAGGGGCTGCAAATGCTTTTGAAGGAGCAGATGTAGTAGTGGATGGCTTTGGAATGATTGCGATGGTTGCTATGGCGCCAATTATCACATTGCAAGCTTTAGGGTTAGTATTTGCCATGAAAACCAAGAAAAAAGGGGTTGAAAATAGAAATGGATAATTGTGAAGATAAATCAATTCTTCAATTAATTTATATAATTGTAAATTATGGTATGGCTAGCAAGATTTTAAAGACAGCAAAAAAACATGGTATTCCAGGTGGAACTATTTTACTAGGAAAAGGAACTATAAATAATTCGATTTTAAAATTCTTATCTATATATGAGGAGAAAAAAGAAATAATTTTAATAGCTACAGATAGACAGACTGCAGATAATGTTTTATTTAAACTTAATAAGAAGTTTCAGTTTGAAAAGCGAAATCATGGTATCGTATTTACTACGATTGTATGTAATATTGTAGGATCTATGAGTTATAAGTCTGAAAAAAATGGAGAAGAAAGAGGTGTTATTGAGCCAATGTATCAAAATATTATTACAATTGTTGATAGAGGGCAGGCTGAAGAAGTAATTGATGCGGCAAAAGCTGCTGGTTCAAAGGGAGGAACAATAATCAATGGAAGGGGTTCCGGAATACACGAAACTAGCAAATTATTTAATATGGAAATAGAGCCTGAAAAAGAAATAGTTATAATTGTCTCTAAAGCAGATACAAGTCAAGCAATTATAGCAACAATACGAGAAAGACTAGAAATTGACAAGCCCGGCAATGGTATTATCTTCGTACAAAATATTGATAGAATCTATGGTATTTATGAGTAATAGCTAAAAAATTGAAAACAGCCCCTACTCTACAGTGCTGAAACAGCACTATGGAGTAGGGGCTGTTTAATTTCTAATGGCCACAATATTTGACCTATAATGGCTTTAATCAAATCACCTGTAAGCTTTAAGAGTAAAAAGATACGTGATATAACATATTTTGTTACCATATTGTAAAGTAGCTTCTACTGATTATAGTGTATAATCGTATATGACAGTTTGAATAATGACGTATTTTGTCGATTCGGCATTATTGGATTATTAATT
>CAYRYO010000073.1:0-7223 GCA_964428475.1 uncultured Tissierellaceae bacterium | reverse complement strand
GAGGGGTGGCAGTAATAGAAATATTATGGAAGCCATCTACTCGACCTTTAGATACCCTCAAATATGTAAGGCAATTAAAAGAAATGAATGTGGCAGTATATTTTGAAGAAGAGAATATTAACACTCTAACTATGGATGGAGAATTACTCCTAGTTATACTTAGTTCTGTAGCCCAGCAAGAGGTGGAAAATATCTCAGCCAATGTTAAGAAAGGCTTAAAGATGAAAATGCAAAGAGGGGAACTAGTTGGCTTTCATGGTTGTCTAGGTTATGATTATGATAGTGAGAATAAAACTATATCCATAAATGAAGATGAGGCTGAAATAGTAAAATATATCTTCAGGAGATACTTAGAAGGGGCAGGGGGAAGTGTAATATGCAGGGAGTTAGAAAACCTTGGCTACAGATCTCCTAGAGGCTCTAGTAAGTGGTCAGCCACCACTATACTGGGAGTTATAAAGAATGAAAAACAATTAGGGGGAATAAAAATGGCTAATCATATGAAAACTTATTTTAGAGATTTTCTAAGAGAAATTCGATTAACTGATAATCAGGTAAGTGAGCTTAAGAGTGCACATGAGACATTAAGAAGAAGATTAAATTCGTATGATGATTTAAAAGATATTATAGTAGATACCTTTTTACAAGGTAGTTATAAAAGATCTACAGCTGTAAGACCAAAGAATGGTAGTCGCTCAGATGTAGATATTATTATAGTAACTAATTTAGATAAAGATGAAGTAGAACCTGATGAAGCATTAGAAAGTTTTCGTTCTTTCCTTGAAAAGTATTATAGCGGAAAGTTTAAGAAACAGGGAAGGTCATGGGGCATTGAAATGAGCCATGTAGACTTAGATATTGTTCCAACTTCAGCACCTTCAGAAGTTGAAGAAAAATCAATAGAGAATTCTTTTTTAAGATCTAGCGAAGATATTGAAAGTATTATTAATCAGACTTCCGCATTTTACAAAATGGAAGCAAGTATAATTAATTTTATGAATTTGAGCAATAGTTCTGAATGGAAAGATGAGCCTCTTTATATACCAGACAGGAATGCAGAGGTATGGGATAAAACACATCCAATAGAGCAAATACGATGGACGATTGAAAAGAATAAAAATTGTAATGGACACTATATAAATGTAGTTAAATCTTTAAAATGGTGGAGAAAGGAAAAATATCCTGATGTTAAACATCCAAAAAGCTATCCATTAGAGCATTTTATAGGAGATTGTTGTCCAGATACAATTGAATCTGTTGCTCAGGGAATAACTGAAACATTAGAGTATATAGTTGATAATCATTCCGTCAAACCTTTTTTAGAGGATAGGGGAGTACAGGAACATGATGTATTTGGACGATTAACAGATAAAGAATACAATGATTTTTATAGCACTGTTAGAGATGCGGCTAAAATAGCTCGGAAGGCTTATGATGCAGAATCTATTACTGATGCATCAAAGTATTGGCGGGAACTTTTGGGGAATAAGTTTCCAGAAGGACCTGAAGAAAACAATAAAAATAATCTTACAAAAAGAGAAACTCCAAGCAATAATTTAGTCGGAGGAAGATTTGCTTAATGGAAATTACAAAAGATTTACTTATAGGAAGAAGAGCAGTAGATGAACTTAAGGATTGCTCATTGACTCAAGATTGGAAATGGGATGAAGTTTTTAATGTATGGTATTTTAAATTTTCATTGACAAATAAGGATAGAGGAACTTTCCCAATTATTACGCACTGGTGCCTAACCGCTGAGAGCAATTACCCCAATGGTAAGATAGGAATATATCCTTCGGCAGATAAGGGTATTACCAATACTTATTTTCATCAATCCAATAATGGATTAATATCAAAAAACAAAATATGGCGTGAAGGAAAATTATGTCTAGAGGTTCAAGGAGTTGAAGAAGGAATTTTTGCCAATGATGAGCCTAGGGATGCCTATACAAGGATACTTTGGCATTTAAATAGAGCGATTAAGTGGATAAATAAGGCATCTATGGGTACGTTAATAGAAAATAATCAATGGTTAGAGTTACCTGATTTTAATGTTCTTAATATTTCTAAAGTAATATTTTCAGAAGATTTAGTATCTGAAATGATTTGGGATGATTGTGAGTATAATGATGGATATGCTAACATGTATATGTTAAAAAATGATATGTTTGTAATCAAAGAGTATATTGCCAATGATGGTAATGTTGTAAATGCTTACATATGGGGGAAATCAATTGAAGAGATGATAGCTAATCAAGAACCTATTAAAGCTATTTGGATTAAAATTAAATCATTACCATTAATTAATGGTTGGCAGGCACCAAATACTTGGTATGAACTTAAGAAAGCTTTAAATCAGCAAGGGATAGATTTAATCAAAATAATACGAAAATTATCGCCTAATATTAGGGATAAAAAAAGACATTTTTTATTAATTGGTTTTCCTTTTAATGAAAAAGTAGGGCAAGATAGATATATATACCAATGGAAATCAATTTTTCTACCAATACTTTCACATGGTGAGAGATATGCCAATGGTTTCAGAAAGAATGAGTTGGGTTGGTTTGAAAATGATAAAAGAACAATATATAAAGATGAGAATCGGTTAGAATGGACTAGGGATGAAAACTGGAGTTCTTACTCATCCTTGCTTAGAGGAAGGTATGATATAAAAGTAAGGAAAAATAAATATTTAATTATTGGTGCGGGAACATTATCTGCGTATTTATGTGAGCAATTAGTAAGAAACGGTGTTGAAGATATGACTATTTTAGATGATGATTTTTATAAGATAGGAAATAACAGTAGACATATTCTCCACTTTAGAGATATTGATAGCATAAAATCAAAAGCATTAGCGGAGATGCTAAATGATATAAACCCACATGCTAGGGTTAAGAGTATAAACTCAAAGCTAGATATCAATAATATCTCAATATTGGACAACTATAATGTCGTTATTGATTGCTCTGCTAATGATGAAGTAATATTTAACATTTCAGAACATAAACAAAATTTCAAAGGCCTATTTTTTTCAATTTCGTTTGGATTTAAGGCAGAAAACTTATATTTATATTGTTGTAATATCCAGAATTTGATTTATAAAGACTATATTAACTTTTTTTATAAAGAAATTAATAGCGATAGGAATAATATTTGTTTAGAAGAGCTACCACAAGATGGAATCGGATGTTGGAGTCCTGCATTTCCAGCTTTTGCATCTGATGTAATGCTTGCTTCCACCACCGCAACCACTGTAATAAATAATTATATTGTAAATGACGATACTAGAATTATGGGTTTTATATATAAAAAAAATATAATAAAGATGGATATTTTATAGGATATGAGGAATCAGATGCAATACATTAATAGAACAAATAATATTATTATAGATATTTCTTTAAACCTGATGAACAAGGTATTCCAAATCTGTGATGATGCTAACGACTGTGAAACAGGGGGAATTATCATAGGTTATTATTCAGTCGATTTGAAAAAAGTTATAATAACAGACTTTACCTTACCACCTGATGATTCAAAGTTAGGTTCTACATGGTTTGTTAGAGGAATAAAAGGTCTTAAAAAGTTATTAAGTAATAAATGGAAAGTAGATGAGTATTATTTGGGAGAGTGGCATTTCCATCCAAACAATTATGCTAACCCAAGCTATCAAGATAGAAAACAATTGTTAGAAATATCAAATGATACAAGATTTGCCTGCTCAGAACCAATAATGCTGATAGTATGTAAAAATCTTCTAGGATATGATATAGGCGTAAACATGTGCTTTGATGGAAGAATAATTGCATTATATAAAGAAGAAGGAAATTAATATTTTATTACTTGCTAGATATTATTAGCTAACTATCATTATATAAAGTATAAATTAAATTTTAAAGGAATAAGCTAAGTTTATTTATTTCTCAAATAAAGCTTTTAAAGATATGAATAAAATTTTTCAAAATGAATAAACTTATAGTTGAATCGGTCAATAATTTATGGTATACTTTAAATACAAAAGATCGATTAAAGACCGCGGATGTTGTATTGTCCTCGGTCTTTCTATTTTATATTGGTACTTTATATATTGAAAAAAATCTAAAATGAGGGTAACATTTTATTGATTACATGAATATAATATGTTAAGATTGATTTATAAAAGATCGATTAAAGACTGCGGGTGATTTTTCCCTCAGTCTTTCTACATATTAGGGGGTATTAGGTTGGAAAAGCTATTCTCTTTATATAGTGAACGGATTAGAATTCTTAGAGATCGTAATATGAGTATTGAAAATAGCAGTTCGGAGAAAAATCTCTTAACAAAATATAATTATTATAATTTAATTAATGGCTATAAAGATCCTTTTCTATACAGAGGGTCAAGTAGGGTTGAGAGATATATTACAGGTACAAAATTAAGTGAATTAGAAGCATTGCTAATTTTTGATAAAAACTTAAGGCTACTATTTTTAAAGGAAATATTAAAAATAGAGGAAATAATAAAAAACCAAATAGTTCAATCTTTTTATCAACATCATTTATATGAAAATCCTTTCAACACAGAAATAGAAAAGTCAAATTTGCATAGGGATAGTGAGTATTTAAGAAGAAAATATTATGACTTAACTGATTTATATACTGTTTATACTAGTGATAATTTTGGAATTGTTAGTACGACTATATCAGGGAATCGACCTAGAGGAAATTTTACAAAATGGGACAGGCATTCTACTTATGATAATTATATTGCTACTGTATATAGGACATTAGGACAACAAAGAAAGAATAAAAATGATTCAATTAAATCTTATTTGGAACAGCATGGATATATGCCAATGTGGATTTTGATGAATGTATTAACATTTGGGAACATTAGCCATTTATTTACTCTTCAAAAAAGAGATGTACAAATTGATATAATTAAATCTTTAAATTTAATTTCTAAGCCTGTTATTTCAGATGATTTATCTATAGTAAATTCCTCAAGAATTCTACAGATTTTAAGTATATATAGAAATATTTGTGCTCATAATGAAAGGTTTTATCTTATAAAAACTAGAGTACCCATAGATGATATTTATATGAATTTTGGTTCTAAACTTCCTAATACTGTTGACCCTAGATTAGGTAGGAGATTAAATAATTCACAGAGTAAAAAAAGATTAAATGCAAGACAAGGTACATATGCTTTGATTTTTATAATATCATTGTTTATGGATAAAAAAGAATTAAATGATTTTATAAGTCAAGTAAAAAATGAATTCCAGAAGCTTGAGGACAAGTTAAGCACTATACCTATAGCTGAGATAGAAGGATTTATGGGATTGAATTTTGATTGGATTAATTTAATCAAAAACTAAAAGAGGAAGCAAAACTAATGCTCCCTTCTTCTATGTACTTCAGGCTCTTGCCACTGCATATAGGTCTCCAAATTGGATTTTAAAAAATTTAATTGGGAGACTTTTTCTTTTTGTTTTTGATAATCTTTATAAAGTTTTTCTTTGAAATTATTTTGAATTTTTATCTCTTTTCTAAAATTAGGAACAGTGGACAATAAGTCATCTGTTACAATTTCTCCTAAGGATTTTTTGGTAGATTCAAATAATATTATTTCCTTAGCGTGGGACTTATAAAATGAATTCTTATCTATAGCTTTTTCATAGGCAATATATATTGGTTTTAAATTATTATATAATTCAATATTTTTGATTTTAAGGCTGACATTATCTATAGTATTTTCTGTATCTTTAATATCAGTTGCTATGTTAGTTAAACCTATATTTGCTTTTGATATAGAGTTATATAGCTCATCTTTAGAATTAATTTTATGGATAGACATTAAATTTAAAGTCTTAGCCATATTTTTCAGATTATGTTGTTTAGCCCAAATTTCATACCCCTTAAATTCTTTGGCTTTAGTATTGTTTTTTATATCAATAATTTTACCAATATGGGATTTATCAGGAGTAATTTTAGCATAAGATTGGGACTTAGTTGTTGATTTTGATTTTTCTGCTACTCTATTTTCTATTTTTCTCTTAATACTTTCTTCAGTGTAATTTTCACCAATAGTTTTGGCTCTGGTAAACCTTTCTTGATCCTTTGCCCTAAAGGCAATATGTTTCCCTTCCTTAATTTCATATCCCATAGATTGCATGATTTCCAAGAAGTCTTCCCAATCCTTAGCTTTTTTGATTGCCTTATCAATAGCATACTGTAACTTTGATTTCCAGCTCTTTCCTTTCTTATGTTCTTGATATTCTTTATAGGATTTTCCCTTTTCCTTACTAGGATTTTCGATAACTGATAGGCCATATTCTTTGCACAATCCATCACTTATACTACGAATTTGATGGTAAGTTTTTTTGTTGGAATTATAAGCACGGCCATCAATAAAACTAACATTATTAAATATTATATGGTTATGGATATGACCTCTATCTATATGTGTAGTGAGTATATATTCATATTTTCCTTGCAGCACATTATCTATTAGTTTATTCCCAATCTCATGTGCTATTTCAGGAGTTAAATTATCTTCAGGGTCAAAGGATTGAATTAAATGTCTGGCTAAGTTTTTACTAGTACTGTTCCAGGAGCTTCTAGTCATTTCAAACTCTAAAGAAGCTGTTTCATGTCCACAGGCATGAGTAGATATTAGAATTTCTCCATCAGTTTTATCTGGATTACAAATATATTCTATACTTAAATCTAGGGTAGTTTTGATAGGATGGATTTTTGTAATTGCCATAATTCTTTCATCATCTCCTTTATATCTTCTATGTCTTCTGTATATACTGTATCAGTAGAGTTTACCCTTTTTGCTATCTGATTCATATTACTAGAAAACCTAGTCATATTAGTATTCATTTCTTTTAAAGGCATATTATCAAGAATAAATATATGCCCATCTATTGCTATCTTTCTTAGATAAGCCCCCATATTTTTAATGCCAACTTCATTCATTTTATCTTCGATTAATTTTCTTTCTTCATCATTTACATAGAATTTAATTTGGTTTTTTCTTTCTCTATTAGCCATAAATTGTGCTCCCTCCTGTAATTATTTTAATAGGGGATTGGGGATACTCCCCAACAAGTTATCATCAATTTTCAGATGAGAAAATAAAGGATAAATCGGAAGTGGGTACTCACTTCCTGTGCTTGCTCTAATAATCTTTTAAGTTTTCTAAGAATACTAAATTTCAAGATATTAGCCTT
>CAYRYO010000072.1:5813-7479 GCA_964428475.1 uncultured Tissierellaceae bacterium | reverse complement strand
ATAGCTTTGGTAGCAAAAGCTACAGGCCTTTCAAAAGATGAAGTGGAAAAATTAAGGGAATAAAAGGCTATATAATGTGTGTGGTCCTCCCTCAATGTTCCTAAAATAAAATCCATTTGATATAGTTTAAGCTGACAAAAATACAAGGAGGTCCAAATTTCACAAAGGGAATATTTGGTGGAGTAGAGGTGATGTATTGTGAATAAGAAGTGGTCCAAGAAGTAAGACTTAACAAACATAAAGGTCTGCCCTTAGTAAGAAAAGGCAGACCTTTATGTTTGTTGTGATACTCGAAATATTCACAGCTTGGCCAGAGTTAGTGGCAAACTGCCTGTAATCTTACCCAAGAAAAGATAATGGCAACTTAAAATCATATAAAAGAGATGAAAAATGGGTAGATATATTATATAATATATGTAGAAACTAACTATAGAGGAAGTGATAGGTTGTCTAAGCAAAGCGATAAGTCTCAAGAAAATAAGAACAAGGATGGACTGGCTCAAGCACATGATGTAACTTTTAAAAAATTATTTGGTGAAATAGATATAGCAAAAGAGTTAATAGAGAAAAACTTACCTGAAGAGGTATTAGAAAAGCTTGACTTGGATACTTTAGAAAAGCTAGATGGAAGTTTTATCAATAATAAACTAGAAGAGACATTTTCAGACATACTCTATGGTATAAAAATAAATGGAAGTGATGCCTATATAGCCTTATTATTAGAGCATAAATCAAACATCGATAAATTGGCAATATTCCAGGTGGCTGGTTATATTATCAGTACCTGGAGCAAAATGAGGCAGGTAGGTAAAAAGGAATTACCATTAATAATACCTATTATAGTATATCATGGAAAAACTAAGTGGAACTACAAAAGTGATATAAGAGAAATGATAGCTGGCTTTAATAGGGTTCCAGAATATCTAAAGGAGATGCAACCAGTATTAAGACATGAATTTATCAACTTAAGAGAATATACAGAAGAAGATTTAGCTGAATATAATTCAGTTACAAGATTGGTCCTAAGATCTTTCAAACATATCTATGATGACAAGGATAAACTATTAGAAATGTTTATAATTTCAGTAGATGAGATAGGTCCAGAAGTAACAGATGAAGAAATTAATAAGTATATAAATATCTTATTGAGATACTACGGATCAGTTAAAAAGGATTTTAGCAAACAAGATATAAGCCGAAAAATCCACGAATTAGATGGAAAGGGAGGTAAAATCATGACTTTATTAGAAAGAATACAGCAAGAAGGCATAGAACAAGGAATAGAACAAGGAATAGAACAAGGAATAGAACAAGGGAAGAGAGAAGTTGTGAAGGGCTTTATTAAAGCTGGTGTAGATACGGAATTGATAATGGAGGCTTCTAAATTAAGTAGGGATGAAGTCGAGAAAATCAGAAAAGAAATGATGAGTTAAGGGCAAGAAAAGAAGGTGCAGAGATAGCTTTGGTAACAAAAGCTACAGGCCTTTCAAAAGATGAAGTGGAAAAATTAATTAAAGACCTATAAAATATTATATAACTATAATACTAAAAAAGACTCAACTCTGTTAAGAGATGAGTCTTTTTTAGTGAAAAGAATAGTAGAAAAAGGAAGTAATACATAATATAAAAGTCTGCCCTAGCAAGAAAGGGCAGCCCCTTATATTAT
>CAYRYO010000072.1:0-5713 GCA_964428475.1 uncultured Tissierellaceae bacterium | reverse complement strand
TTGCGAGTGCTAGTAGTTCCTCTACGCTTTTTACCTCTTTAGCTTTCGCTAAAATTTCTTTATTATCTAAAATCAACATTTCACTTCCCCCTTATATTATATATTAGTTTGTATTTGAGGACTTAGAAAGCTCTATCCCCGGCGTCTTTTTGGATTAACGCAAATATATTTAAGGAATCCTGCTACTTTTCGATATTCACACATAGAACATCCTCCAAAAGACACTCCCTGTGGATTTTTTGCTTGGTTTCTATCAAGTTCGAAATGTTCGCAGTTATTAAACAAGGTAACAACCAGATCTCCATCGTCAGTATAACAAGAACCACCAGCTACATTATCTAATTCTTCATCTGATAATTGCCCTGTTTTAGGATTAAGCTGTAGAAAATATCCCTCTGCCTCTTCTTCTGTGAGCTCAATATTATGCTCCTTTGCTAGGTCTAGCAGTTCTACTGCATTTTCTGCCCCTTTAGCCTTTGAAAAAAGCTCTTCATTAAAATCTAACAATTTATCGCCTCCTTTATAGTATTTAATGTTTATACACCAATAGTGGGGAATAGTTAGATGATTTAAAGATATTTATATTGTATTAAATATATCAATATGGTAGTATAAAGATGAAAACTGAATATAAGTACTCTAGGTTTTAAATATTAAAAGGGAAATAGGTGTAAATCCTATACAGCCCCCGCTACTGTAAGTGACGTAAAATCAACTTATACCACTGGAATTTATCTGGGAAGGTGTTGATTTATTGGTATCACAAGTCAGGAGACCTGCCTAATAGTACATATAGTAAAACACCTTCGGAGGGAAGGAAAAACTAAATATTATGCTATTTTTATATACTAGCATAAATCCCAGTAATTCAATCCCTAACTAGATTAAAGTTAGGGATTTTTATATCCTAATTGATTACAACAAAGAACAGGGTGCCTATAAACTAGAAGCTTTCAATGATTATTGGGGGCCTAAACCTGCAGCTGATACAATTCGCTTTGTGCCAGTAAGTGATTCTATACTTGCATTTGAAAATGGTGATATAGATATTGCTGGAGTGACTCCAGATATATTATCTAAATACCAAAATGATTCTAAATATAAGCTAATAGAAAATCCAGCTTTTTGGGGATATAGGATTTTATTTAATATGGAAAGCAGGGGGGAATTAAAGGATAAAAACCTTAGACAAGCTATGGCTTATAGCATAGATAAGGATGAATTAGTAGAAAAGGTGGCAAGAGGTGCTGGCAAGATAGCAAGCCCAGGATACCTACCAGTGCAACATTCATTTTATAATGATAATGTCAAGAAATACCACTTCAATCTTGAAAAGGCAAGGACTATGCTAGATGGAATAGAATACGAGTTTGATCTTTTAATAGGAAATTCCAATGCAGAAGTTAGAATTGCGGAATTGATAAAATTAAATTTTGAAAAGGTAGGTATAAAACTTAATATCACTAGTTTGGATACAAAATCTAGAGATGCTGCTATAAAAAGTGGTGAATATGAGTTGGTGCTAAATGGTCATGGTGGATGGGGCAATGATCCTGATATACTTAGGGACCGTTACAATTCCCAGTTCAAAGAAACACCAGGATATCTTAATGCTGAGATAGACAGATTATCCAATGAACAATTACTGGCCACTGACTTAGAAAAGAGAAAAGATATAGTATTTGAGCTTCAAGAAATAATTGCTGAAGAAATACCTATATTAACTCTTTACAACACTAGTGGATATAGTGTTTACAGGCCTGAAAAGTACGATGGTTGGAAACATGTATTTAATCATCATGAGGTAACCCACAACAAAATATCATTTTTAGAAATACAGTAAGTGATAAATATGAATTTTTTCAAGAAATTTATTGAGTATTTTATAATATTTTTGTTAATAGTTACTTTGAATTTTTTCATCCCTAGGCTAATGCCTGGGGACCCCTTTACCTTTCTATCTTCTGCTGAAGGTGAAGTACATCAAAATTATACAGATGAACAAATAGAAAAATACAAGGCATATTATGGGATGGATAAGGCCTTACATGAACAATACAAGGATTATATTGTAAATTTAATCCATGGAGATTTAGGATATAGCATCTACTATAATGATAGCGTGATTAGTATTGTTTTAAAAAGAGCTAAATGGACACTTAGAATTACTCTTTCATCTCTCTTAATCAGCAGCTTAATTGGCTCTATTCTTGGCAGTTTGTCTGCCTGGTATAGAAATTCATTAATTGACAAGAGCCTATACCCTCTTATGATTTTACTATCAGAGATACCATCTTTTTTAATTGCAATACTGCTACTCTTTACACTAGCAGTTAAAAGTTCTTTTTTTCCTTTATCAGGTGGTATCACAGTATTTGCAGAATATGAAAATGGCTTTTCAAAGTTTTTAGATATTTTCCGTCATGGAATATTACCTAGCTTGTCCCTAGTACTCACTCAATTAGGGGGATTTTATCTATTAGCTAGAAATAGCATGATAACTGTAATGTCTAAAGATTATATGACAACAGCACAAGCAAAGGGCTTGAGTTCTAGAAGAATTGTCTTAAGGCATGGGCTTAAAAATTCCCTGCTACCCATTATTACTAGGGTTTTCATGAGTTTAGGCTCTGTGCTAGGTGGGGCCATATTAGTGGAAAATGTCTTTAATTATCCTGGCTTGGGACATCTTATGAGACAGGCTGTTATTGTGAGGGATTATGTATTAATTCAAGGGATATTTTTAATTGTGGCTTTTCTTGTTTTAACTATGAATTTATTGGCAGATGGGTTTTATAAAAAAATTGATCCTAGGGTGAGTTAAGTGGAAAATACTTTATTAAAATTTAAAAAATTTACCATATGGGGAAAACTCTCTATTATATGTTTGGCCTTAATTATTTTTGTGGGTATATTTGCACCCTATATATCACCCTATGAACACAATTTACCTTCAGGAAAGGCCTTGGAGGCTCCCAGTAAGGATCATTTATTTGGTACTGATGATTTAGGAATTGATTTGTTATCACAAATCTTTTATGGGGCTAGATTAAGCTTGATTATTGGATTTTCTACTTCGATTTTGGCAGGACTTGGAGGGGCTAGCCTTGGTATTGTATCTGGATATTATGGAGGTATTATTGATAAATTAATTATGAGACTAGCAGATACCATAATTGCCCTACCAAATTTGCCTATGATGATATTACTAGGAGCATTTTTTGGACCAAGTATTAAAAATATTGTTTTGGTCTTAGTTCTTTTTTCTTGGACAGGCCCTGCAAGGATAATAAGGTCTAAGGTGATATCTATTAAAAAAGAATCTTACATAGTAATGGCTAAAAGTTACAATGCAAGTTTTTTTCATTTGTTTAAAAATCATTTTTTACCAGAAATAACACCTATTTTAGCTATTACCATTATAAGAATAACTAGCAGGGCTATTGTTGCAGAGGCTGGATTGTCATTTTTAGGGCTTGGTGATCCAACATCTAAAAGTTGGGGATTAATCTTAAATCATGGAATAAATTTTAAAGGAATATATTTTACAGAATACTGGAAATGGTGGGTTACATCTCCCTTACTAAGCACTATGATATTAATTCTTGCCATTTCCTATATAAGTAGAGATTTAGAAAGAATATTAAATGAAAAATTGTAAAGAGGTGTCCTATGGATAATTCATTGTTATGTGTTAAAAATCTTCAAGTTGAATATAATTTGGATGAAGAGGTCATTACAGGGGTAGATGACCTTAGTTTTTCCATGAATAAAGGTGAAAGCTTGGGAATAATAGGAGAGTCTGGCAGTGGAAAGACTTCAATGGCTATGGCTATAATGGGGCTTATTAAAGAACCAGGTGAAGCTCAAGGGAATATATTGTTTCATGGGCAAGATATTAATGGATTAGGGAAAAAACAATTAAACTTTCTTAGATGGAAAAAGATAGCCATTGTATTTCAAAATAGTTTAGATATATTAAACCCTCTCTTAACTATTTATGAGCAAATATATGAAGTCTTAATTAGACATACTGATTTATGTAAAAAAGAAATCAATGAAAGGATCATTGACCTGCTATTGAAAGTTGGTTTAAGCAAGGATGTATTGTCATCTTACCCTCATGAACTTTCAGGAGGAATGAGACAACGGGTTCTTATTTCAATGGCATTGTCATGTGAACCAGAACTCCTCATAGTCGATGAACCTACTTCTGCTTTGGACATGGTATCAAAAAACGAAATTATTAAATTGTTATCTGATCTTTATAAACGAAATAATTTTGCTTTATTGGTTATATCTCACGAGTTAGATACTGTTTTAAAGCTTACTTCAAATCTATGTGTAATGTATTCTGGTTCAATAGTAGAGAAGGGAAAGACTTCAGAAGTCATCACTAATCCTATGCACACCTATACTAAAGGCTTGTTAAATTCCTCCCCATTGATCAATCCTTTTGGAGATATGTGGGGGATTCCAAATGAAATGATAACAAGCAGAAATCCCGGTTGCCCTTTTATGGATAGATGCACTCAAAGCATAGATTTATGTAAAACTCAAAAACCAAAATTAAGGCATATTTCTAAAAATAGACAAGTTGCATGTAATCGTGGGGGGATTGTAACCCTTTTACAAGCTAGAAATGTTTCAAAAACATATAAGACCAAAGAGAGAACTATAGAGGCTTGTATTGACTGCAATATAGAAGTCAAGAGTGGAGAAATAGTTGCTTTAATAGGTGAATCTGGTTCAGGTAAAACAACCCTTGCTAGCATAGTATCTGGGATTTTAAAAGCAGACAAGGGCAAGGTTTTATTTGAAGAAAATCCTATTAATGGCAATAATTTTACTAGCAAGGAAAATGGTCTTCAAATGGTCTTCCAAGATCCTTTTTCTGCTATAAATGAAAAATTAAGTGTACTAGATGTTATAGGTGAGCCACTTAAAATAATTAAAAAAATATCAGGAGATTCTTTAAAGAGTCAGGTTGAAAAAGTATTAAAAGAAGTTCAACTCCCTAATGATAAGGATTTTATTGGCAGAAAGTGTTACACTCTTAGTGGAGGGCAGAGGCAGAGAGTATCATTGGCTAGAAGCTTGATCGTATATCCCAAACTTTTAATTGCAGATGAGATAAGTTCTATGCTAGATCCATCCACCCAGGCCAATATCCTAAGACTTTTAAAAAAGCTGCAAAACAGCAAAGGTTTTAGTATGATTTACATAACTCATGATTTAGCTGTAGCTAGAAAAATTTCAGATAGAATATATGTCATGTCTGAGGGTAGAATTGTGGAAGATGGAATAGCATCTAGAGTATTTTCACATCCTAAGGATCAATATACCAAGAAACTTATAGGAGAATCTCTTATTATATAAAATTTCACAGAAAACAATTCAAGTACACAAGTAGATCCTAGAATCATGGATGACAATAATTCAATAAAAGTCCTTTTTATGGTAAAGAGGAATCCCTTAGTCTCAAGCACCTGCTACACTATCTAAATCTGTCTATTTCAGATGATTCAGCCTTAAGTCAAAATGATTATATAGAAGAGATTAAAGTAAGGATAATAAGTGAATATTACACGGCCACTAATGGAGAAATACCTATAACAATGATATAATAGAAGCAAGCAAAAAAGAATCTCTAAAAACATTGGTATATTTTGGAGAGTTATACTTAAAATATATAGAACTTACAAATAAAGAT
>CAYRYO010000071.1:0-7884 GCA_964428475.1 uncultured Tissierellaceae bacterium | reverse complement strand
TATTAGAGTAGTTACCAAGAAAGGACGGTAGAAAGATGAATTTATTAGATATATTAATGGATTTTTTCGGGAGCACTGGATTTGCTGCCTTGACTTGGGGACAAATTGGAATGATCTTGGTGTCATTTGTACTACTCTATTTGGCAATTGCTAAAGAGTTTGAGCCATTACTTCTTGTTCCAATTGCCTTTGGTATATTGCTTGCCAATTTGCCTTTAGCGGGTTTGATGAAAGGACCTGAAGGAGATCAACCAGGAGGACTACTTTATTATTTATACCAAGGGGTTAAGTTGGGCATATATCCTCCACTTATATTCATGGGTGTAGGAGCAATGACAGACTTTGGGCCCCTAATAGCAAATCCTAAAAGTGTACTTCTAGGAGCAGCGGCACAGTTTGGTATATTTGCAACATTTTTAGGTGCTATAGCATTTAATTTCCCAGTCAAAGAAGCAGCATCTATAGCTATTATAGGTGGTGCAGATGGACCGACGGCGCTTTATCTTACATCTAAACTAGCTCCAGAACTATTAGGGCCTATAGCGGTTGCAGCATATAGTTATATGGCATTGGTGCCTATTATTCAGCCACCAATAATGAAAGCATTGACTACAAAAGAGGAAAGAGAAATAGTAATGGGACAGATAAGAACAGTTTCTAAAAAGGAAAAGATATTCTTTCCTATCATGGTTACTATATTAGTATCCTTATTACTTCCTTCAGCAGCTACTCTTGTAGGAATGTTAATGCTTGGAAACTTATTTAAAGAATCACTTGTAGTAGATAGACTTTCAAAAACTTCACAAAACGAACTTATAAATATAGTTACTATATTCTTAGGAGTTACTGTAGGAGCAACAGCTAATGCAGAGACATTCCTTACAGGAAAAACACTGCTTATCATCCTTTTAGGACTTATAGCATTTTCAATTGGAACTGCATCAGGAGTGCTGCTTGGAAAAGTTATGTGCAAGCTATCTGGTGGGAAAATCAATCCACTTATCGGAGCAGCGGGAGTATCAGCAGTGCCTATGGCAGCTAGGGTAGTTCAGAAAGTAGGGCAAGAAGCTAATCCAAGAAATTTTTTACTTATGCATGCAATGGGACCAAATGTAGCAGGAGTAATAGGTTCAGCAATAGCAGCAGGGCTTTTACTTAATTTTTTTGGATAATAAAATACAAATTGTTAATCGTTAACTAAGGTCAAAAAATTAAGATTCCTCGTTATACTCGAAATGACAATATACTGTCATTGACAAACAAATTAAGTGATGAATACGAAATCAAAGCTTATGATTTTGATTTCCTACTTATCAGAGTATAGCGAAGAATCTTTTTTAATGGGGAGGGGTTTTATGTACTCAGGGTATTTAACAGATGTAGAAGGTATAAAGGTAGGTCATTCTCATTCGGAAAAGGGTATTACTGGTTGTACAGTAGTTATCTGTGAAGAAGGGGCTACTGGTGGTGTAGATGTAAGAGGATCAGCTCCTGGAACTCGAGAGACGGATTTATTTAAGGCTGAAAAGATGATAGATAGAGTTCATGCTGTAGTTTTAGCTGGGGGATCTGCATTTGGACTTGATGCAGCTAGTGGAGTGATGAAGTATTTAGAAGAAAAAGATGTAGGCTTTGATGTAGGAGTCACAAGAGTACCCATTGTGTCCTCAGCTGTAATATTTGATCTTGGTATTGGAGATTTCAATATAAGACCTGACAAAGATATGGGATATATGGCCGCTAAAGGGGCAAATCGACATGGAAATGTTCAAGGAAATGTAGGGGCAGGAATGGGTGCTACGGTGGGAAAAATACTTGGACCTAAAAATGCTATGAAATCAGGACTTGGATCAGCTAGTATTAAAATTGGTGATTTAACGGTTGCTGCTCTAGTTGTAGCTAATAGTTTTGGAGATATATATGATTTTAAAACCAACAAACAAATTGCAGGGCCTTATGATTATAAAGAGGATAAACTCCTAAATACATTGGATATAATGAAAGCAAGCAATGCAGATTTGGGATTTAATCTATCAAATACTACAATAGGAATAATTGCTACAAATGCAATACTTACTAAGGCGGAATGCAATAAAGTTTCTCAAATTGCTCATAATGGATATGCTAGATCAATAAATCCAGTGCATACAATGGTAGATGGAGATACTATATTTTCTACGGCTACAAATAAAGTAAAAGCTGATATAAATCTAGTGGGAGTTTTAGCTGCTGAAGTTATGTCTATGGCAATTACAAATGGGATTATATTTGCAGATGGAATAGAAGGTTTAAAGTCATATAGTGATATAAATTAATTAATGGTTGAAATAATAGTCAAATGCATTTATAATTATTTTAGTATAGCTGATATCTAAATAGAGTTTGTTTATATCTAAATAGAATTGGACTATTTAATATAGATTAGATATACAAAAAATCGACTGGTATCTTTTAAAGAACTAGAGCGGAGGGATTAGACATGGAAAAAGGTATTTTAAGTATTAAAAAGATCACAATCATAGGAATATTAGGGGCGGTTTCAATTATATTGGGAATGACCCCACTAGGATTTATACCTGTAGGACCAACTAAAGCGACAATAATGCATATACCAGTGATTATTGGAGCAATAGTCGAGGGGCCTGTAGTTGGAGCATTTGTAGGCCTTATATTTGGCCTATTTAGTATATTTCAGGCGGCTACAGCACCTACACCTGTTTCATTTGCGTTTTTAAATCCATTGGTAGCCATCTTACCAAGAGTGTTAATAGGTATAGTAACTTATTATGTATATAATTGGTTTAAGAACTTAGGAAACAAAAAAACTATAGGTGTAATATATGCAGTTTTCATAGGAATAATAGCTTATTTGGCTTATGGTTTATATATAAATATAATTAACAGTGGAAGTATATGGATTACACTTATGAATAGTATGTTGATTTTTCTTTCATTGAGTTTCCTATATTTTACACATCATAGATTTAAAGATAAAGCATTAGATATTATTATTGCAACTATAGCAGGGACCTTGGTAAACACTGTTGGCGTGCTTTCTATGATATATTTTCTATATGCAGAAAGATTTGTGGAGGCAATAGGTGGAGATGTAGATATAGCTAGGAAGGTTATATTTGGAATTGGTGTAAGCAATGGACTACCAGAGGCAATCATTGCAATTATAATAGTGACTACGGTGGTAAGCGAATTAAAGAGCAAAAGATGAGAAACGGTGGTGAGGATATGTTATTGGTTATAGATGTTGGCAATACAAATATAGTATTTGGAATATATAAAGATGATGAATTATTATATGATTGGAGGATATCCACACAAAAGGATAGGACATCAGATGAATATGGTCTTCAATTCAATCAGATATTTCAGTTTAATGGAATAAATCCAAAGGATATAAAAGATGTAATTATATCATCAGTTGTACCGCCGCTTATGCATACCCTTCCTACTATGAGTATGAGATATTTAGGTATTGAACCTATAGTGGTTGGACCTGGTGTAAAAACTGGAATGAATATAAAATACGATAATCCAAAAGAAGTAGGAGCAGATAGGATAGTAAATGCTGTGGCTGCATATGAAAAATACGGTGGACCACTTATAATAGTAGATGTTGGTACTGCGGTTACATTCTGTTCTATTTCAAAGGAAGGAGATTATCTAGGTGGTGTAATTTGTCCTGGAATAAAGATATCCTCTGAAGCATTGTTTATGAGGACAGCAAAATTACCCAAAGTGGAGATTATAAAACCGGAAAAGGTAATAGGAAAAACTACAGTGACTAGTATTCAAGCAGGACTCGTATATGGATACATTGGAATGATAGACTATATAATTAAAAAAATGGTCGAAGAAATGAATACTACTAAAAAAGAAATAAAGGTAATAGCTACAGGTGGATTTTCAAGTACAATTGCCTCTGAAAGCGAATATATAAATGAAATTGATAAGTTGTTAACATTAGAAGGTTTGAAGATAATTTATGAGAGGAATAGGTAAGTAGCTCTAGCTACTTACCTTTCTAAATGCATGAGGTGTTGATATGAAGATAAAAACTATAGAAACTAAGAATAATGTATTTTTGGCTCCAATGGCTGGAATTACTGATTTGGCTTTTAGAATAATTTGCAGTGAGATGGGTGCGGGGCTTGTATTTTCTGAAATGGTTAGTAGCAAGGGAATGTATTATGGAGATGAAAAAACAGAAAAACTATTAGAAGTAGACCCCAAAGAAAGACCTATTGCCATACAAATATTTGGTTCAGATTCTGAGATAATGGGTAGTGTAGTAAAGAATAATTTAAATAAAAGGCGTGACATAGATATTATTGATATAAACATGGGATGTCCGGCTCCAAAAATAGTTAAAAACGGAGATGGCAGTGCAATTATGAAAAACCCTGGACTTGCTAGAATGATTTTGAGAACAGTAATTAAGGCTTCAGATAAGCCAGTAACATTAAAAATAAGGATGGGTTGGGATAAAAACACTATAAATGGAATAGAAATAGCTAAGGTGGCTGAGGAAGAAGGGATAGCAGCTATTACAGTACATGCCAGAACTAGAGATATGTTTTATAGTGGTCAGGCTGATTGGGATTTTATAAAAGAAGTGAAGGCAAATATTGATATTCCAGTAATAGGAAATGGTGATATATTTGAGCCTCAAGATGCTATCAAGATGCTAGAATATACAAATTGTGATGGAGTAGCTATAGGAAGAGGTGCTCAGGGAAATCCATGGATATTTAGAAGAATTTCTCTCTTATTAGAGGGAAAAGAAGATGTAGCTCCAAGTGTTGAAGACAGGATAGAAATGTGCACAAGACATTTAAAACTTATCTGTGATATAAAAGGTGAGCGAATAGGAGTTAGAGAAATGAGGAAGCATTCAGCGTGGTATCTGAAAGGACTTGCAAATTCAAATGAAATAAAAAACAAGATAAATAATATAGACTCAAAAGCTGAATTGCAAGAATTACTTATTGATTTTTTAGAGAAATATTACGATTAAGGTAATTAATTATAGATATATGCAATATAATATATAAAAATCAAGGAGTGATTTATATCAGTTTTTTATATATTATAGATAAGAACAAATATTTAAAACACTATAAAGTAGGGTTTAGAAAGTATTTATCTATGCTTATGATGCCTAAATTCAAGCCAGAAATAATTGATACTATTGAAATGGAAGGTAGAACAATAGGCAAAATAGCTGGAATAAATTTAAAAGATGTTGATTTAAAAGATGAGAATGATATAAATGCATATTTAAAATCTGTTAAAAGTATAATGCCCATGAATTTTAAAGATTTATATATTGAAGGGCAAGAAAAAATAAGCAAGGATATCATAGAAACTATAGAAGAGAAATTGCATTTAAATATAGAACCTGGATATAAAAATAAAATAAAGTATTTACCTCATATGATTCAAAATATATTTAAAGCTTTGAAAGAAGAACAATCTCAAAGGGAGTTTTTAATTATTGGGAGAGATCCAAATGGAATAAAAGAAGTGGCAGTTAATATTGCAGATCAATTCAAATTTATATCTATTTATGGAATGGGTGAAGACGAAAGCGACGATGTTTATGAGTATGTTTTAGAAAAGACAGGAGCATCTATATTCGTTCCTACAGATTTAAAAGGAGTAATTAAAAACTATAGTGTAATTATAAATTTAGATGATTCTACTTTGAATGAATTGCATTATAGAAACATCAAAAAAGGTGTAATTTTCTTTGATTTTGGAACCAATAATAGAGAATTTGATGCTATTCAAGATTTTGAGTATAAAATAAAAAACTTTAAGTCCAAACAAATTGCTTGCTTTGCCAAAGCAATAAATAGTTCTATATGTGAAGGATTTAAAAATGAGTTGGGTGACGACTGTATTGTTCCAAGTGGTATAATTAGCAGGGGTGAAGTTTATGAGATTGATGAGTATATAAAACTCTTTATAAGATTTAAAGGCAAATTTTAAATACTTGACAATAATGCAAAGCTTTCATATAATATCTTGCATACAAAGATGAAATATATGTTTGATGAAATATTATTAAATTATTTTTAGGGTAAAAGGAGAGAAAGAAATGCTAGAAAAAGAAGTGTTTTTAACAGCCAATGGTTTAAAGAAATTAGAAGCTGAATTAGATGAATTAAAAACTGTGAAAAGAAGAGAAATAGCAGATAGGATAAAACAAGCCTTAGCTTTTGGAGATATAAGTGAAAACTCAGAATATGATCAGGCGAAAAACGAACAGGCACAGTTAGAGGAACGTATAGCTAAAGTTGAAGGAATGCTTAGAAATGCGATACTTATAGATGAAAATGATATTAAAACAGATATGGTTGGTATTGGATCTAAGGTTTTGATATATGACAAAGAGTATAACGAAGATATGGAATTAACCATAGTTGGCTCTGCGGAGGCGGACCCAAGTGAAGGGTTGATATCCAACGAATCTCCAGTGGGATCTGCACTTTTGGGACATAAAACAGGGGATATTATAGATGTAGCAGTACCAGACGGAATTATACAATATGAAATAAAAAATATTATTAAATAAGTGGTTTTATAAACTAAGGAGGCAAGGCGAGTGGTGGATACAGGCGAAAATTTAAATGAAATGCTTATGATGAGAAGAGAAAAGTTAAAAGAATTAAATGAAAAAGGTAAAAACCCGTTTTTAATTGAAAAATATGATGTTACTCATTATAGCTCTACATTAAAAGCGGACTTTGAAAGATTAGAAGGAGAAGCTGTATCAGTAGCTGGAAGGATAATGTCAAGAAGAGGACATGGAAAAGTAAGTTTTATAGATTTACAAGACTCAGAAGGTCGTGTACAATTATTTATAAAACAAAACAATATAGGTGAAGAAGAATACAATGAATTATCGCTATTGGATATAGGTGATATAGTAGGAGCTAAGGGGCAAGTGTTTAAGACGCAAACTGGTGAGGTTTCTATCAGGGTTTCTGAACTCGTCTTAATGAGTAAATCCCTTCAAATTTTACCAGAGAAATTTCATGGTTTAAAAGATCAAGATTTGAGATATAGGCAGAGATATGTGGATTTAATAGTAAATCCAGATGCTAGAAAGACATTTGTGCTTAGATCTAAAATGATTAAGGCAGTAAGAGAGTATTTGGATGAAAGAGGATTTTTAGAAGTTGAAACTCCTATCTTAAGCACTATAGCAGGTGGGGCTAATGCTAGACCTTTTGTTACACATCACAATACATTAGATATAGATATGTATCTTAGAATAGCTAATGAACTTTATTTAAAGAGACTTATAGTGGCTGGATTTGATAAGGTGTATGAACTTGGAAGAATGTTTAGAAATGAGGGTATGAGCCCAAAACATAATCCTGAATTTACAAATATAGAGCTTTATCAAGCTTATGTAGACTATGAAGAAATGATGAGACTTACAGAAGAATTATTTGCATATGTAGCAGAAAAGACATTGGGCACTACAAAGATAAATTATCAAGGAGTCGAACTGGAACTTGCACCACCATGGAAGAGAATAGATATGGCTGATGCAGTTAAAGAGTATGTAGGTGTAGATTTTAGTAAAATAGATACAGACGAAGAGGCAATAGAAGTAGCAAAGGCTAAAGGAATAGAAATTAAACCTGGTATGACTAGGGGACATATAATTTCAGAGATGTTTGAGGAATTTTGTGAAGTTCATTTGATTCAGCCTACATTTGTAACAGGTCATCCTGTAGAAATTTCTCCTCTGGCTAAAAGAAATCCAGAGGATCCAAGAAAAACTAATAGATTTGAAGCATTTATAAATACTTGGGAACTTGCAAATGCATTTTCTGAGTTAAATGATCCTAT
>CAYRYO010000070.1:5970-7942 GCA_964428475.1 uncultured Tissierellaceae bacterium | reverse complement strand
ATCAGAAAAATCATGTATACTACAAACTGTATAGAAAGCTTAAATAGTCAGTTTAGAAAAGTAACTAGAATGGGGACTCTGTCCCCAAACCCCTGAGGTTTATCGCTTAAAATCTACCAGGAACGGATAAAAATAAACGGACAGTTAGTAACCATCCGTTCCTGTATAGACCCCAATAATCGCTCAGGTTGCTCCTCAGCATTGCCTTATCCAATACTTGATAATTTAATTATCGACTAAGTTTTACATTTTATTACTTTGTATCTTTCTCCAATTGTTATTTCAAAGAATGAGATTACACAAAATTATTTACACAGCAAGACAAGATAAAAGATAAGGTTTCCCTTATCTTTTATCTTGCCTCATTATAATTGAAATCTATTTACTATATCATCTACATTTCCAACAACTCTATTTAATTTTTTTGTAGATTCGGCTATTTCTTCCATTATTGCACTTTGTTCTTGAACTGAGGCACTTATCTCCTCAGTTGCTGCACTTGACTGTTCTGTCACTGCTGATATATTTTGTATTGCTAGGATTACTGCATCTTTATCTCTATCTATTTCATTGATGTTTTCTATTAGATTGCTAAATTTATCTACTATATTCTCTACCGAATCGCTTATAGCTTGAAGTCCTTTAGATGCTTTGTCTGAGTTAGCTTGAGTCTTAGAAATTATTTCACCTGCTACACCCATTGTTTCTTTTGTTTTAATTATTTGAGATTTTATATTGTTTATGGTGTCTTCAATGCTTAGTACATTTTTGTCTACTTCTTCAGCTAATTTTCTTATTTCCTCTGCTACTACTGCAAATCCCTTACCACTCTCTCCTGCTCGTGCTGCTTCTATCATTGCGTTTAATGCTAGTAAATTGGTTTGACTTGAAATGGATTTTATAACTTCTGTTATTTTTTCTACTGATCTGGATTCATTTTCTAATACTTCAATTTGATTTCCTACTTCTAGTGATATATTTGTATTTTCTACTATTGCCTTCTTTAAATCTAACATTGCAATATTTCCGTCTTCATTAGTTCTATTAATATCAGATATTGAATGTTCTACATGGTCCGAATTTGATACAGCTAAATTTATCTTTTCTGTAAGATTGTCCAGTTTTACGACTGCATCTTCTGCATCTCTTGCCTGGTCTGTAGATCCATCTGCTAAATCATCTGTAGCTTTAGCTATGCCTTCAAATGTAAGCGAAGTATCGTCTATATTGTGGCCTATATCTATAGCACTTTCACTTACTTGATGAGATGCTAACTTTATATCTCCTACAATGTCTCTAAGAGATTTTCTCATTTCAATTAAACTATTAATAGAATCCGTAATTTCATCTTTACTCTTATATTTATTAAGCTCAGCAAGACTTTCATTATTAAATGTTAAATCTAAATCCTTGGTTTCTTCCAAGCTATCATTCATTATTATAAGTCTATTTGCTATATTTCTACTGGTAAATGTGGCAATCCCCATGCCTATGATAGCTATTATAATAACTGTTCCAAATGAAATCCAAATAGATGTACCCACCATTTCCGCATTTTCTTTGGCATTATTATTTAATAGTTCACCATTATAATTTGCTATCTCTTCACTTTTATCCATTAATCTGTAATAGACATCCAGACCCTCTCCTAGCATTAATGCTTCTGCACCTTTATTATCTCCAGCTCTACTTAAGCTTGTAATTTTTTGATTTATAACTATATATTCATCGTTAAGAAAATTCAACTCACTAATTAACTTTTTATCTTTTTCATCCGATAATATTTTATTGTATCTATCAATATATCCTGCTGCTGCTTCATCCAATAAAAGCATATCTTTTTCTAAGACTTTCATTTCATCTAAAGATCTAAGTGAAACATGTCTATATTCACGACCCCTGTATTCTGCAAGATTTACCTCTAGTGAATAGGCCAAATCTATTTTTTCAAAGGCTTCTTGGATTACTTCCT
>CAYRYO010000070.1:0-5870 GCA_964428475.1 uncultured Tissierellaceae bacterium | reverse complement strand
TATTAATTTCTTTTTTATGGTTAACTTCATATTTATCTTCCTTTCATAGATTGAATAATTTATTTAGACTCAGTGGTCTAATATATATTATTCAGTGAAAGACAAATTGTCATAGATATTGCTTTTTATTTTTAAATTTTGCTTTGATTTCATTATTTCTATAAATATATCTACAATCTCTTGGTCAAATTGAGTGCCTTTGTTATTATAAATTTCATCTAAGGCCTCTTCTCTTTCAAATGATCTTCTATAAGCTCTTTTTACAGTCATAGCTGAAAATGCATCTGTGACTTGGATTATTCTACCTTCAATAGGCGTGGCTTGTCCAATTATCCCACTTGGATATCCCTTGCCATCCCATCTTTCTTGATGGTATTTTATTGTGTTTATGGTTTTTTCAGAGGGTTCAAATGCTTTTACTATATTAAGACCTATCTCTACATGTCTTTTCATAATGGCATATTCTTCATCTGATAATTTGCTAGGTTTTTTCAATATATCATTTGATATAAATAGCTTGCCTATATCATGTAAATATGCACCTTTTAATATTTGTATTATATCTTTTTCTGTATATTTCATAGATTGCAATATCATTTCTGTATATTTTGATACATATATTGAATGAATGTAGCTATAGATGTCCTTTTCAGCCAATAGTTTTAGTAAATATTGTTCACCAGGGCTTAATATATCTTTTAGATTCATCTTGTTTTCACATCCTTCTTTTAAGACTTCTTACCATTATATGCAAGGATGCTTTTAGATGTTCTATTTATTGGTAAAAAAATAGCCCAGTTAGATTTTAATCCAGCTAGACTAGTATTTGTATTTAAGTGCTTTTATTTATTCTTTTGTCTATCTTTATAATCTGCTATTGCAGCCCTAAGCCCCTTTACTCCTAAAACTGAACAGTGTAGTTTACTCTTAGGCAATCCATCTAATTCATCTATTAATTGTTTTTCTGTGATTGCTTGTGCTTGTTCTATGGTCTTTCCCTTTGCCATTACTGTTATCATGCTGCTCGTTGCTATAGCTGCTGTACAGCCAAATACTAGAAAGCTAATTTCCTTGATTATATTATCTTCTACTTTTAGATATATAGTTAGAGAATCTCCACATTTTACATCTCCATATTGCCCTTCTGCATCTGGATCTTTCATACTGCCTACATTTCTAGGGCTCATAAAATGTTCTATTACTTTCATTGAATATTCTTCATACATTTAAATCACTTCTCCTTGTTATATTATTATTCTTATATATAATATATTATCATAAAATATGAAATTTTAGTGAAAAAAATAGAGCCCATTAATTATGGAACTCTATTTATATGAATTTGATTAAATGGCTATTATTTTGCTTGCAATACTCCATTATTTATTTTTACATCTAATTTTAATACTTCTTCTAAAAATTCGATTGGTACATAGGTTTTCTGATCTTTGATTTCAGGCGCTTTCCCAAGTTTTACTATCATCTTTGCAAAATTATAATCGTCTTTACCTATGGTTGCTTTTGTCCACTGTGCGTCTTTTGTAAGTTCTGCACTTCTTTCTTTATTGTTCCAACTTACCTTGTATCCTAGAGCTTCTCCCACTGGTCTTATGGCAATCATATGGTGTCCGCTTTGGCTTGTATATATTACATGGTTTAATTCCAATTCTTTCCCATTTAATACTACTTTGTCCATTACCCTTAGTTTATCTTTTACATCTTCGCCTTCTTGTTCTAAATTGTTTTCTGGTACTTTTTCATTTTCTATAGTTGCTAATATAATTATTTTTTCTGGAGTGGTTTGTGCTGGAATACTCTTTGTAGTCATTGTGTAAAATACCACAAGGTCATTGCTTTTTAATTTATCTTTATTTGCATCTTTCCCATCAATATCTACTATAACTGTATCCTCTGATATATTTAGTTTTAATTCACCCTTTATATCTACAAGTTCCTCATTGAAATGAGATACTTTGACAAATGAAGCTTCTTTGCTATCATTTATTAAAACTAGATCTGGGCTTGCCTGTGCTGGTATGCTCATTGTCATAGGTGTGTTTTCTTTAAAAAATACAGTTACTTGACTGTCTTCTTTTAAATCGCTTCTCTTTTTAAACTCACTTGTTTTTTGACTTAGTATGGTCATATCTTCTCTTATATGAAATACTATCTTTTGCTGTACTTTTTTGTCTTCACCTTGTACCAAGATTGACATAGTATCTTTTTCTTTGTCTTTTTCAATATCTGTTATCTTACCTTTATATGCAATATACTCTGTTGCTTCTTCTATTTCAGATATCACTTCTTTATCTGACGTATTTATCACATCATCTCTTATTGCTGAACTTATCATTGGACTAAATACTATTATGCTTGCAAGTCCAAGTGCTAAATATTTTGTGTTTTTCATATGAACTTCTCCTTTCAATTCTCGACTATATTTATATCTTAACACTTATTTCACTAATATGTATTACAGCAGTATTACATTTGAGTTACAATCTAATTATATTCTATATCTACTATAACATCACATTTTATCTTGCTACACTTTTCTTTTAGTATATTCTCTATATCTACTTTTATAGTTTCTTCATTTTCTTGTTTTGATATTTTATCACCATCTATTACAATGTGAAATTCTGCTATTTCTATCCCGTCTTCTTCTATTATATGAAAATCATGCATTGATTTGTATTGTGCATTTTCCTTTATTATGCGCTTGATTTCATTTCTAATTTCATAGGTTTCTTTTGCTTCTTCATATATAGGGTCCATATGAACTACCAGTGTTAAACCATATTTTTCTCCTATTTCTCTTTCGGCTTTTGTTATTTCTCTATGCACTTTTATTATATCAAGATTTGCTGGAAATTCAACATCTATTACTGCCATTACCTTTTCTTCACCATAGCTGTGAATTACAAGGTCATGTACTCCTGTTATATAGTTATAGGACATGATCTCTGTGTTTATAGCTTCTATTAATTCACGTGATGGTGCTTCACCTATCAATGGGCTGATGGTTTCTTTGACCAAGCTATATCCCGCATATATGATGAGTAGTGAGATAAGAACGCCTATAATTCCATCTAGGGGTAGTGTGGTATATTGAGATGCAAATATTGATATAACCACAACACTAGTAGTTAAAACATCTCCCATAGCATCTATTCCTGCTGCCTTTAAACTCTTTGAGTTTATCTCCGCTCCTACTTTTTTATTGAATACACTAAGCCATATCTTAGATGTAATTGATACAGTTAGTATTATAAATGGAATTATTTGAAATTTCATTGGTGTAGGATTTATTATCCTCTTTACAGATGCATTTATAAATTGAAATCCTACTAGCATTACTAAAAAGGCTACTATAAGGGCAGAAATATATTCTATCCTCCCATGTCCATAGGGATGTTCTTTGTCTGGAGGCATACTTGAGAGTTTAAATCCTACCAATGTAATGATTGAGGATGCACTGTCTGTTATATTGTTAAATCCATCAGCTATTACCCCTATAGAGGATATGCTAAATCCTATGATTAACTTTATAATAGAAAGCATTACATTGATAAATAATCCAACCAAACTTGCAATATAGCCTATTCTAAGCCTTGCTTCACGATCTGTATATTTATCTTTTCCTCCTCTTGCTAATTTGAGTATAAAATCAGTCAATATCTTTCCCTCCTTATCTTTTTTGTTTCCTAATATAATTCCCCTCCGTCTATGCAACAATTATATCATAAAAAGTGGAAGAATTATCTATATCTTATCCATAAGAAGTCTATTTTACTTTTGCCTTTATCTCTTACTTGAAATTTATATTTATTTTGATAAAGTGAAATTTAATAGTAGCTTTAATCCATATTTATGTTAAACTATTAATGTAAAATTAATATTATGAAATTCTATAATGAAAAGGAGATATCATAGTTAAATGGATAAACTTAATAAAGCTTCAAATAAAGGTAGACCAAGGGAAATATTAAAAAAGCTTTTTTTTGTATTTGTAGGTAATATTCTTTGTGCCTTAGCAATCAATGGATTCTTTATTCCAAGCAATATGCTTAGTGGTGGAGTTGGTGGTCTTGCAATTCTCTCTCAATATTTAACAGGGATTTCATCAGGTATATTTGTTTTTATAATTAATATCCCGCTGTTTATACTTGGTTTTAAAAAGATAGATAAACAGTTTTTATTTTATGCATTTATTTCTATGATTATGCTCTCATCACTACTCACCATTACTAGAGATATCGGTAATTACTTTACAATAGATGATGTGTTTTTAAGTGCAGTATTTGGAGGCGTGTTCAATGGTGTTGGAATGGGGCTTATGTTTAGAAATAGAACTTGTCAGGGTGGTCTGGATATTGTGGCTATAATACTAAAAGATAAGTATAATATCAATATAGGTACAGGGCTTATGACTGTAAATACGGTGATTATATCCTTGTCGTCTATACTTTTGGGATATAAGTCTGCTATGTATACTCTAATTGCAATGTATATCGGATATCAGGTACTCGATAAGGTTCAAGTAGGTTTTAATGCTAGGAAAAACGTAATTATTATTTCAGATAAAGAAGAAGAATTAGCACATGCAATCATAAAGGAACTTCATAGAGGAGTTACTTATTTAGAGGGCATGGGCGCATTTACAAATGTAGAAAAAAAGGTTTTATATTGTATAGTTACATCAAAGGAAATAGCTAAGCTGAAGGTAATAGTTGATGAAATTGATCCTTCTGCCTTTTTCACTATAAATGAAGTTGTAGAGGTTAGAGGCAAGGGATTTAAAAATATAGGGATTTAAAAAGCTACTCTTTATTGAGTAGCTTTTTTATATAAATCTTAAAATAGTATATTCAAGTATATTCCATATATAATTAAAAGCGATACTCCTGATATCCTTCCTATCTTTTTAAAGAAGATCCCGGACAAGATAAATACAAGAGATATCAATGTTGCCATTGGAATATCTAAGTTTAGAGTCTGACTCGATACAATAAGTCCATTTGCACTTACTAATGCCGATGTTCCCATCACCATAGTCATATTTAGTATATTTGATCCTATTATATTTCCTATAGATATACTTGCCCTGTCTCTTAGCATTGAAGAAATAGCTGTTACAAGTTCAGGTAATGAAGTGCCAAGTGCTAGAAATGTAAGGCTTATTATCTGTTTAGATATCCTAAAATAATTTGCTATCTCTACGCCTGTATCTATTAATAAATCTGCTCCAAAGACTATTAAAATTCCACCTGTTATAAATTTAACTATATTTAATATTAAACTTCGCCTATTTGTTTTAATCTTTCTAGTTTTATTTCTCATCTTGTCTTCATTGTGCTCAATTAAATTCAAAAGTATAAACAATATCACTAAGGACATTAAAACCTTGCCTTCTAAATGAGTTACAGTTCCATCTACTGCAAAAAAATAAAATAATCCTAGATATGAAAACATCATGGCGCCTTTTAATGGAAAATATTCACTATTTATTTGTATTGGTTTTATAATGGCTATCAATCCAATTACAAGTGCTATATTGCATATATAAGATCCTAAGGAATTCCCAATGGCCATACCACTAAAGCCTTCATAGCTTGACATTACTGATACACAAAATTCTGGAAGTGTAGTGGCTAGGCTTACAATTGTCGCCCCGATTATTCCAAAGGATATACCTGTGACATTTGCTATATAAATAGTGGAGTCTAAAAACAAATCTCCGCCTTTGACTACCATTATAAGTCCTATTACAAATACTAAAAAGATAAAATAAATCTCCATATTGCCCTCCTATAGTAGATATTTCCTCTACTATATTTATATAAGAAGATTTACTTTATTATGACTAT
>CAYRYO010000069.1:0-8807 GCA_964428475.1 uncultured Tissierellaceae bacterium | reverse complement strand
TTTATACTAATCCGAATTACCTTTTATAATTATTATATGATCAGTCCCTAATTCCCAATAACATTATATTCATTTCCTTCATATATCTTATCCCAAAACACAGATTCTTCATCGACTCACTCCTCAGAATGACGGGAATCTTATTTATGATAGGGTTCGCCTCTCATTATTCTAAAGGCCCTATATACCTGCTCAAGTAGTATTAGCCTCATCAATTGATGAGGGAAGGTCATTTTTGAAAAGGATAGTTTATATTGGCATCTTTCTATTACTTGATTTGAAAGACCCAGTGACCCTCCAATTATAAAGCTTATATCGCTTTTACCACTCAGCATAATATCTTCCATTTTCTCTGATAATCCCTCCGACGATAGGCCCTTTCCATCTATTGTTAGGCCTATTATGTATGAGTTTTGAGGGAGTTTTTCTATTATTTTAGATCCTTCTTTATCTTTTATTATTTGCATATCCTTATCCGATAAGTTTTCAGGTGCTTTTTCATCATTTAACTCTATTATCTTAAGAGATGCATATCTAGATAGTCTCTTTGAAAATTCACCTATTCCCTCTTTTATATATTTTTCTTTTATCTTCCCTACTGCTATTATATTTATATTCATAGCCCAACCCCTATTATTTGATTTTCTCTTGCTTATTGTTTCTTTTATCTTTTCCCATGATTGTTATTATCATAGTCATTGCTGTAATTGTAGTGAAATATTATAAACAAGCTATACCAAATTCGCCACCTGTATAGCATTGTACTGATAGAAAATGCTAGAGACTTTAGCTCTAGCAAGGTGAAATATTATATTGTTTGTTAAAATTACAATAAGGGTGACAAGGTAACTAGCCATCACCTAATTATTCTATCATATTGTCTCTAAAAAATACTATTAAGCCATAGTTGGCTAGGATTTCCATGTACTGTAGATGTGTAGATCCTTCTAAACATTTCATTTCTGCATTATTTTTATAGTTTTTTTCATTTCGCTCTATTTCTTTTTCAAATAATTGCAGTGCTTCTTCACGCGTGCCTACATCTTTAAGTAATTTTTCATATCTATCATACTCTTTTCCTAGTTCAGCTATGAATATGCTATCTAGTTCAGGATAACGTTTAATATATTCCTCTAATACTTCCTTTTTACTTTTAATTTTGTACATAGTAGCACCTCTTTCTTTTTTATCATTATCAATACTTTATTAAGTATACCCGTTTTCAGAATACTTAAACAACTCTTTTTATAGACAATATACCTTTGTACTTTTATCTCTATATGTCATGTCTAATATGATATCCTTTTCTATATCTATGCCTCTTAAACTTAGATGATTCTTTACTGTTTGATGAGCTAAATCAGGATCATTATTATCTTTGCTTAGATGTCCTAAAAGTACTATTTCTCCATTCCCTTCTAGCGTTTCACATAAAACCATTCCCGCATCATCATTTGAAAGATGTCCTCTTGTGCTTGCTATCCTTTGTTTTAAAGGCCATGGATATGTTCCATTATTTAGCATGTTTGTATCGTGATTTGATTCAATTAAGCATAAATTTGAACCTTTTATCTTGGATTTTATACTATTACTTACCCATCCTGTATCTGTAAGCACACTTATCTTTATATTGTCATGTTTTAATATATATCCAACTGGCTCATTTGCATCATGAAAAATATGTATGGGATTTACCTCTATATCTTTTATATCTAAGTAGTCTTCAGTGTTAAATACCTTTATATTTTCTTCTTTTATCTTCCCTATCTTTTTTTCCATTCCAGCCCAAGTGTTTAAATTTCCGTATATTGGTATATCGTATCTTCTGGATATTACTCCTACCCCTTTGACATGATCTATATGTTCATGAGTTACCAGTATAGCATCAATACTTGTAGGGCATACATCTATTAAATCTAGTAGTTCTTCGAGTTTTTTTCCTGAAAATCCATTATCTATTAGTATTCTGGTATTACTTGTTTCTATATATTGAGCGTTCCCTGAGCTTCCACTTGAAAGGGAACAAAATTTTACAGCCATATTTCTCCTCCTCCACCTTACATCTATTATATTATAGTATGCAAGAAAAAGGAACCCTCGAATCTAAATCCAAAAGTTCCTTTTTAATAATTATCTATTATTACCTTTGTTCCATCTGTAAATGTAACCCTCCAAGCTGGTATAGATTTTCCCTCTTTGGTCTCTTCTGGCTCTTCTATATACGCATCTTTCTTGGGATCAAAATAATAGCAAAGTGAAATATGATTTATTGTCTTTCTATATAGACTTTCATTTCCAATTAAATCAAGTAATGCCTTTGGAGCTGTATTTATATATATTGGAGTCTCACCTTCACTAATTGGATTTAACCAAAGTCTTTCAAATTCTAAAACTCCACCCTTATCTAGGACTACATTTGTATATGCTTTTTCAATATATCTTTCATTGTAGGTATTAGAAAACTTCATTTTATACTCAGATGAATATTCATCTAATTCTATCATCCAAAGTTGCATTCCCAGGGTATTATATTTTCTTTCTTCTAAAAATGAAAACACTATTTCCTTAGCCTTATCTGAATCTAGCCCTTCACAGCCCATATTTTCTCTATTGTTTTTATATACTATTCTTTTCTTGTTTTCAATAGTTATTATTTCACTTTCTTTGGAGATGATAGACCTATCTGTGCTTGGCTTTTCTATACTTCCTTCTCCATCAAAAAATCTATTGTTTATGTCTACATCCTCTAATATTTCATATTTTACAGTCAGTGTATTTAAACTTGGTATTTCATTAGGTATTTCAGCATCTACATAGATCCCTTTTTTTCTTAGTATTTCTATTACATCTTGTATAAAGCTCTCTTTGATTGTCGATACTTCCTGATTCTCTTGTGAAAATAGAACTACCGCCAACATCATATTGGTAATTAAAAATGCAATTATCAAGATGGTTTTTGCTTTTGACCAGTTCAATTTAATCACCATCCAAATTAATGTGTTTGTTGATATGCGAGTTCTCCATTGTATATATCAAAAGCATAAATCCCATCATCAGATTCAATCACCCAAACTGGAATAAGCTCTTCTCCTATGGTTTTTAGAGATGGATCAAAGTATGCAAGTTCTATCTTTTTAATAGATGTAAGAACCTTTTCTATTATCTCTTCTTCTTCTTTTAAAGCTAGCTTGTTTTCTTTTAAATATGCATTCATTATATATTCATAGTTCATATCAATTACTTTAAAGGAAGATAATATCTTCTTTTCAAATGTAATATCTTCTGCTTGATTGTTCATATATCTTCTAATATGATGCTTGTATAGCCTTACTTCCTTGTTGAATACTTCCATTTGTATAAAATTATCTACTTCTTCATTTCCCAGTATAACTGGTACTCCACCTACTCTATATCCAAATGTAAATCTATATCCAACGCTATTATCAATTTCTATATCTTCTATTTTGTTTAAATACATATTTGCTATTAAATCTGTGTTCCGTGATATGAAATTAGTAGCAGTATTCATACTTTCATAGAGATTTCTCTTTGTCACGGTTTTTTCCAGACCGTTAAAATACTCTAATGTACCATTTATATCTAATTTCAGTGCTTTTTGATTATATACATATATTGTAGATCCATTGCTTTCTACTATTTCTCTGATATAATTTATATCCTTATTAAAAAACTTTTCTACCAATTGTATCTTTTCTTCTTCTGTAAAGCTAATTATCTTGTTTTCAACAAAAACCCTTGGCATAGGATTGTTCATTTCATATGGTATAAATATATTATTTTTTATTCCAAGTCTATTTTCCATAGAATCGTAATAATTATAGTTTTTTGCTTGTTCTATATCGTCTATTTTTTGATTTAATGCTGATACATCGAAATCTTCTTTATATACTTTGAAATGATCACTTTCATCTGAAAGTATATAAAAAGCTTTACCCTCTCCAACATATATATATATACTGTCTATCTCAGGTATATTGTCTACTAATTGATTTGGATTATCCACATTAAGAATTTTAGATAGTATATAGGTATTTACCTTTTCAGGAAAATAAAAAACTACTGATTTCTTATGATGATAAAGATAATATTCTTCATCACTTACATCTGTTATCTCAACATCTTTACTGCTTAAGCCTGCACTTATAATGTCTTTTGAACTTGACCATAGACTGTTTTTATAGTCATTGTTAAGTATTGTATGGTAATTATCATTAAAGTTCAAAAGATACTCATTTGGTGATAGCATATCTGATAATAAATATGTTGAGCTATATACCTTGTCACTTTCAAATATATTGCTGAAGCTACTTGGAAGTTCTACCCAAGATTTTTTGGTGAATAACAAACTAATACCTACTAGAGATATTAGTAGCAGAGTCTTAAGTCTTTCTTTCATCTAACCACTCCAATATCAAAGTAAGTATTATTTTGCCACGGGAAGAATATTCGTTATTTTCATTTGCTCAGTAGCTTTTGTCATATTTGCCTGCACAAAAACTATTATCTCTATATCGTCTACTCCTTCTACATTGAAATTTAATATTATTTTATTTATTCCGCCTACTAAATCAAGTTGTTTATCAAAAAAACCCATATTTCCAGAAACTACTTCTTCAGAGTATGATTCTATATAATCATCTTCTTTTGGAAGAGTATGAAGATCAAAGTTTTTTCTAGTTAAATCAGTCGTCCCGTAAACTATAATGCTGATTTTTGTATCTGATGGTGCTTTCCCATTGATAAAGGTAACTTTATCTTTAGATGTATATGCTCTTTTTTCAGGATTTATTAGTTCATACTTGCTCTTATCTACTTCCTTTTTATCTGCTTGGTTTTTATTTATTTCTATCTTATCTATATTGACTACATTCTTTATTTCACTTCCATTTGTAGTTCCTGTCGCATGACTTACTGTATTAAAAGTCATTATTGACGTACAGAGAAAAAGACCTATTATCAACTTTTTCCACACATTTATACCTCCTCTCAGTATACATAGTTATAACTAGCTTAATTATACAATACAATTGTTACAATTGTATTACAGTGCAGTTAAAATTAAGTGACACTTATGTGAGGAAGCTTTATATTTATAATTGTTCCCTCACCAAATTTGCTTTTCAAGCTTATTTCTCCGTCATGAGATTCTATTATTTGTTTTGCTATGGAAAGTCCTAAACCAGTCCCCCCAAGTTCTCTGCTTCTTCCCTTTTCAACTCTATAAAATCTTTCAAAGATTCTCTTTTGGTCTTCTTTAGGGATTCCTATTCCATTGTCAGCTACTTCTATATTGACATAGCCATCTATGAGATTTGCTTTGACAGTTATCTTACCACCCTTTTCAGTATATTTTACTGAATTATAAATTATATTTAATAGCACTTGCTCCATCCCATCTCTATCTATAATAAGATCTGGCATACCCTCTTCAATATCTACTGATATTGTGTGATCATTTTCCTTAAATGTAATATCAAGTTTCAATAGTATATGATTTAATAGTGCTTCAATGGATACTTCCTTCTTCTGCCAATTTGTATTGTGGTAATCTAGGTTGGAAAGTTGCAGAAGGTCTCTTACCAGTCTTCCCATTCTATCACATTCATTTTCTATTACATTTAAAAACGATTCCCTCATCTCTTCATCTACTCCGCCATCAATAAGTGTTTCAGTATACGACTTGATAGTTGTAAGAGGGGTTTTAAGTTCATGAGATACATTTGCTACAAATTCCTTTCTCATATCATCTAGTTTATGCTCTTTTGTTATATCCTGGAACACTATAATAATTCCACCTATATTGTTTTTTTCATTTTTAAAAGGAGCGTATTTTATCTTATACACTTCTGCATTTTTCTTTAGAGTTCGGTCTCCTTTTAAAGTGGTTTCATCACCATAATCTATATCATCGAGATCAATAGAACTAAGGTAAAATCTATTGTCCTTAAAGTTCTTCCATTCTTCTTCGCTTCTAATTTCTATATTCAATATATCCATGGCTATTGGGTTTGCATGTATTATATAGCCATTTGTATCTACAGCTATTACTCCCTCTGCCATATAGTTAAATATAGTATCTAGTTTACTCCGTTCAAGATCCATCTGCTGCAATGTCTCATTTAATTTAATATTTAAATAGTTAAACATACTGGCAAGCTGACCTATTTCGTCATCTGATTTTACTTCTACATATTGATCCAAATTCCCACTTGCCATTTCCTCAGCCTTTTTCGTTACATCTCGAATAGGCTCTGTAATGCTAGAGGCAATTATAAATCCTAATATTACTGTGATTGACAAGGCTATTAGAGTAGCATTTGTAAGTATCCTTTTAGATGCACTTACAGTATTATATACATTCCTAAGATCTGAGGTCATATAAAATACACCCTTGACTTGTCCATATTCAGTTAAGACAGGGTATGCTAAATGGGCTATATTTGTATTTTCATTTATATCCTTGCTTGTATTAGTTGCTCTTGATCCACTATAAGCTTTTAGTATCAAAGTAGGATCTAATGTCTTGTAAGATAGAGCGTTTGCATCTATTGCATTGGTATTTTGTCTAGATGTAGATGCCAGTATAGTGGGTATCTCTTGATTGTAAATAACATAGAGGATATCACCGCTTCCAAGTCTCCAGTCATCTAAGGTTTTCTGTATCCCTTCTCTAACTTCAGACCAATCCTCTTCAGATATATAAGATGAAGATTGAACTATAGCTTCTATACTTTGTTCCATACCATTCATTACATTGGATATCTGTTGAGATTCCAATCTTTCAACTATAAATGCCCCTACTATTACCATTGCAATAAAGACCAAGAGAAAGTATACAACAATAAATTTCCATTTTATACTAGAAAACATTCTAAACCCTCCTGAAGTAATATCCTACTCCTCTTTTGGTAAGTATATACTTAAACTCTCCATCCTTGTCTTCTATTTTTTCTCTAAGCCTTCTAACTGTAACATCTACAGTCCTTATATCCCCATAGTATTCATAGCCCCATACTTCCTCTAACAGCTGTTCTCTAGAGAATACTTGATTGCCACTTGAAGCTAAGAATTTTAGAAGTTCAAATTCTCTAAGTGTAAGCTCTGCTACTTGACCATCCCTTTTTACTTCATATTTATTTAAATCAATTTCAAGTCCATTTGAAGATATCTTTAAATCCTTATCATTTGTGTTATTGTCATTTGAAAAATCCACTCTTCGTAAATTTGCCTTTACTCTTGCCATCAATTCTCTCATGCTAAATGGCTTGGTTATATAATCATCTGCACCCAGTTCTAAACCTAGCACCTTATCTACCTCTTCTTCTTTTGCCGTAAGCATAATAACAGGAAGATTGTGATTTACTCGGATTTCCTTTAAAACCTGAAATCCATCCTTTTTAGGCATCATCACATCTAATATAGCCATATCTGGATTTTCTTCCTTTATAAGTCTTATTCCCTCTTCTCCATCATATGCTGAAATAACCTTATATCCTTCTTTTTCAAGATTAAATTTAATAATATCTACTATTGCCTTTTCATCATCTATAACGATTACTTTATTTTCCAATTCATTCACTCCATCTCTAAGATAATATTTATCTTCTTCTAAATTATCTTATAAAGTCAAATCAAAGTCAAATTATTTATTATTTATATTGAATATATCATAAATCTAGTATATAATTAAGCTAATAGAAGGGGAGTAGCTTGAAATCAGTTAGTCGTCAATACGGATTTATCCCGGCTAACTACCTATATTAGGAAGCAAGACCTTTGTTTTGGCACAGTCTAAAGCAAAGGTCTTTTTTTAGATTTTTTTGTCTATAAAAGGGTATATTAATAAATATAAAAGGGAAGGTGAATACTCTTGAATGAATGGTATAAAAAAAGCAAGGAAGAGTCATTGTTGGACTTAGAGTCTGATTTTGATACAGGCCTAAGCGATATCCAAGTGAGAGAAAAACTTACAAAGTATGGTCCAAATGAATTAAAAGAAGAATCAAGGAAAAGCTTTTTTAAGAGATTATTAGAACAATTTTCAGATTTTCTAGTAATTATCTTGATAGTAGCAGCGATCGTATCTGCTGCAGTAGGTGAAGGCAAAGATGCAATAGTTATCATAGCAATTGTAGTTGTAAATGCATTTTTGGGTCTATATCAAGAAGGAAAAGCAGAAAAAGCTCTTGATGCACTTAAAAAGATGAGCTCTCCAAATGCTAAGGTAAGGAGAAACCAAAAGATAATAGAAATTCCATCTTCACAGCTGGTTCCTGGAGATATAGTAGTGCTTGATGCAGGAGATATAATACCTGCTGATCTTAGAATAATAGAGAGTTCAAACTTAAAAGTTGAAGAAGCATCACTTACTGGTGAATCCCTAGCGGTGGAAAAGAATAGCGATGCAAGCTTTACTAAAGATACTAGCCTGGGAGATAGAATCAATATGGCCTATATGAGCACTGCCGTTACATATGGTAGAGGTCAGGGATTGGTAGTCGGTACAGGCCATCAAACAGAAATTGGTAAAATTGCAACTATGATACAAACTTATGAAGATGAATTAACCCCACTTCAAAAACAATTAAATCAATTAGGCAAAGTCCTAGGTATAGCTACTATAATAATATGTGTTGCTGTATTTGGAATAGGACTCCTTCAAAAAAGAGAAGTGCTTGAGATATTTATGGTAGCAATATCGCTTGCAGTTGCTGCCATACCTGAAGGGCTACCAGCTATTGTAACTATAGTGCTTGCACTTGGAATGAATAAAATGGTAAAGAGAC
>CAYRYO010000068.1:0-8837 GCA_964428475.1 uncultured Tissierellaceae bacterium | reverse complement strand
ACTATTACAAATATGAATGTTCCTCTAGGAGTAATAGGAATAATATATGAATCAAGGCCGAATGTAACGGTAGATGCCTTTACCCTAGCTCTTAAGAGTGGGAATTGTATAATGTTAAGGGGTAGTGCTAGTGCTATTAATTCGAATAAGGCATTGGTTAAAGTTATCAAGCAAGGGTTAAAATCAAGCGATATTTCTCCTAATATAGTGGAGTTTGTAGAAGAAGGACATGCATATGTAGAGGAAATGCTCCATTTAAATAAATATATAGATTTGATAATTCCAAGAGGTGGAAGTGGGTTAATAGATTTTGTAGCTAAGAATGCTACTGTAGCTACATTGGTAACAGGAGTTGGAAATTGTCATATATTTATTGATAAGACTGCAAATTTAGAAGATGCGGAAAATATCATAATAAATGCAAAACTTCAGAGGCCTGGTGTTTGCAATGCATGTGAAACAGTTTTGGTGCATAGGAGTATAGCTGAAGAGTTTCTACCTAAACTATACCTTTCTTTAAGTGGCAAAGCAGAACTTAGGGGATGTGAATCTACTAGAAAGATTATAGATATAAATATGGCTATAGAAGAGGATTTTAAAACTGAATATCTGGATTATATTCTTGCAATAAAGGTAGTAGACGATATTGATGATGCGATAAATCATATAAATAAATATGGTACAAAACATTCAGAATCAATTATTACAGAAGATTTTACAAATGCAAATTTATTTCAAAGAAGAGTTGACGCAGCTGCTGTATATGTAAATGCTTCAACTAGATTTACAGATGGCGGTGCATTTGGATTTGGTGCAGAAATGGGAATAAGCACTCAAAAGCTTCACGCAAGAGGGCCTATAGGGCTCGAACAACTTGTTAGCAACAAATACCTGATATCAGGAAATGGACAAATTAGAAAGTAGGATAAAATGGATAATATAATAAAGAAGAGTAAAAAAATAATGATAAAAATAGGAAGTAATACAATTACAAGTGATGATGGAACTGTAAATAGGGAATTCATTGAAAATTTAGCAGGACAGGTAAAGAGTCTAGTGGATATGGGCAAGCAAGTAATCATAGTTTCATCAGGTGCTAGGATTGCGGGAGTAAGCACTATTGGCAAATGGGCAAGAAAAGAAGATATAAGCTATAAACAGGCACTTTGTGCTATAGGACAAGTAGAGCTTATGGATTCATATAGAAGGATATTTGTAAATTATGATATGCATGTAGGACAAATACTTCTAACAAGAGGAGATATAGAAGATGATAACAGGATATTAAATATTAGAAATACACTTTTTACACTTTTAGATGAGGGCGTAATTCCTATTATAAATGAAAATGATACTGTATGTGTAGATGAAATAAAGATAGGCGACAATGATATATTGGCTGCAAAGGCAACTGTCTTGTGGAATGCAGATTTGCTATTGATCTTAAGTGATATAGATGGAATATATGATAAAAGTCCAAAGGAATACGATGATGCAAGTTTAATATCTCTTGTTAAAAACATAGAAGAACTTGAAAACAACATATGTATAGGAAAATCTAGTTCATTTGGTACGGGTGGCATACAAACTAAGATAAGAGCAGCTAAAATAGTAAACAAATATGGAATACCCTTACTTATAGCAAATGGTAAAAAAGAGGATATTATCTACAAACTAATGGAAGGTACAGAAACAGGCACTCGAATTTCTATATGATATAATCAAGCAAAAGTATTAATATAAAAACAGATTGGATAAGAATTTTATCTGGTCTTTTTTTATGTGAATTTGTTAACCCCTTTATATTCCACAAATTAAGAGAAGATTCAAAAAAGATTTTACAATTATATAATGTTTGGTGTACAATAATAGTGTAAAGGGGGACAGTATATGAATACGAAGATAACAAATAAAATTAAAAACTTACATAATTTACACAAGCGTCTTGTAATAGATGGTCTTATGGTAGGGCTTGTAGCAGGAACATTTTCTATTTCTTACAGATTCATGCTATCTAAATTATCTGATTTAAGATTTTTTCTTTATAATGGCATAGATATGGCTATTATATTAATTTTTTTTCTTATGGCAATTGGATTTGTAGTTGGCAAATTAATAAAATGGGAAAGTCTAAGTTCTGGTAGTGGTATACCACAAATTCAGGCTGAACTGATGGGTAAAGTAGATATGAATACTGGCAGGCTTGTATTTTCAAAATTTATTGGAGGAGGACTGGCAAGTTTAGCAGGACTTTCATTGGGAAGAGAAGGACCTTCTATACAGATAGGGGCGGCAGTTTCCAAAGCAATAGCAAGATTGATGAAAAAAGACAATACAGAAGAAAGATATATGATAACAGCAGGAGCAAGTGCAGGTCTATCTGCTGCATTTAATGCACCTATATCTGGGACATTATTTGCCCTTGAAGAAATGCACAAGAACTTTTCATCTTTAGTGCTTATTCCTTGTCTTATAGCTGCTGTAGTAGCAGATTTTCTTTCCAAACATATATTTGGAATTCAACCTGCTTTTTCTTTTAAGGTATCTCAGCAATTGCCCCTAAGTCAATATTATAATCTTATAATTCTTGGGATATTTGCGGGACTGATTGGAGTCTTATTTAATAAAGCTTTGCTTTTCAGCCAAGATATATTTAATAATATGAAAATAAAACAAGAGTACAAGTCAATACTTATAATGTTAATAGCTGGACTAGTGGGATATTTTTCATATGATCTTTTAGGTGGGGGTCATCATTTACTTGAGGAGATAGCAATATCTGGATTTTCAATTGGGATACTTGTATTTTATCTAGTAGCTAAATTGCTATTTACCACTCTTTCATATGGGAGTAAGGCACAGGGAGGAATATTTCTTCCAATACTTGTCCTTGGAGGATTAGTTGGATCTATATATTTTACAACAATAGATTTATTTATGGATATATCAGATGCTTACTATGCAAACTTTATAATATTGGGAATGGCAGCTATAATGACGGCAGTAGTTAGGTCACCTATTATATCTATCCTCTTAGTGTCTGAAATGACAGGAAGTTTCAGTTATATACTTGGCCTATGTGTAGTATCAATAATTGCATACTTAGTTGCAGAAACATTGAATAATGAGCCTATATATCACTCACTATTATCAAGGCTTTTAAACAAAGAGAATATTGAAAATGAAAGGATTTTAAAAGTCGATCAAAAGACATTGCTTAAGTTTGATATTCCAGTAATGGGAGATATCATTGAACAAAGGCTCTGTGATATTGAATGGCCATGTAAGATGCTAATAGTTTCTATAGAAAGAGATGGAGACGAATTCATACCTGATGGAGATGATATTATAGAAGCAGGAGATGAGATTACAGTGCTTGTGGACTACAGGGATATGAGTTGTGTGAAAGATTATTTTAGAGAAGATTAAACTAAAAAATGCGACAACTATTTTACATTATAGTTGTCGCATTTTATGTTTTATTTATTAACAAGTTTAAGCATTAAATCTTCGTCTATATTTCCACCAGTAATAACGATAGCCACATTTTTCCCCTCAAATAAATGGGGGTTTTTTCTTACTGCTGCAATACCTATAGCCCCTGCAGGTTCAGCAATTATTTTTTCTTTTTTAAGTAAGAAACTTATAGCATCAGCTATATCCTTTTCTTCTACCACTATTATATGGTCAATACATTTTTTTGCCATTCTGTATGGGATATCTCCAACTCCACCAACCAATGCATCACATATAGAATCTTCAGTTGGATAGACTTCGTAAAATTTTTCATCTCTTAGAGACGCAACCATTGCAGGACATGCTGCTGTTTGAAGTCCTATTATTTTTATATTAGGATTGATATGTTTAGCAGCTATACTTATTCCCGTAATTATTCCACCACCACCTATTGGCACTAATATTGTATCAATATCTGCTTGTTCTTCTAGGATTTCCATAGCTATGGTTCCTTGGCCTGCTATGACTACCCTATCTGAACATGGATCTATAAATGTAGCACCACTAGTCATTATTTCACTTATTCCAATTTCATGGGCTTCATCGTAGTTTATTCCTACTTCTACTACTTCTGCACCATAATACTTTATTTTTTCAACCTTACTTCTTGGCGTAGTGCTAGGTACATAAATCTTTGCCGTATCTATGCCTAGTAAATCAGAGGCATAACTCACAGCAGAACCATGATTTCCTGAAGAGATAGCGACTATACCTTTTTCTTTTTCATGATCTGTAAGACTTGTGATTTTACTTAAAGCACCCCTTATTTTTGCACATCTCATTTTCTGCTGATTTTCTAATTTAAAGTATATATTTGTATTATCATTGCTTAAATGCATAGATTTTTCTAAAGGGGTATGATAGATATACTCTCCTATTCTGCCTTCAGCCTTTACTACATCTTCAAAATTAATCATATATTGCACCACTTCCTAAAATATTATATGAGCTGCTATCATTATTATTGGCAATGTTATGATAGTTCTTTCTATAAATATTATAAATAAATCTAGAGGAGAAATATCTATCTTAGAACCTAAGATTACTGCTCCTGCCTCTGATAGATATACTAATTGAGTTACAGAAAGAGCTGCTACAACAAAGCGTGTCATTTCACTTTCTATGCTAGCACCTATAACAGAAGGTAAGAACATATCAGCAAAACCAACCATAACTGTTTGAGATGCTGCTACAGCTTCTGGTATATTGAATAACTTAAATACTGGAATGAAGGGCATTCCCAACCATGCAAATAGTGGAGTTGACTCTGCAATTATAAGAGCTATAGTTCCAAATGCCATTATAGCTGGTAATACTCCCAACCACATGTCTAAAACAGTTTTAACACCATTTGTTACAAAACCTTTTATATGTCCACTTTTTTGTGCTTTTTGTATAGCTAAATGTGCACCCCATTGAGCATTTGTATAGCCTTCTGGTACGCTTTCACCTAAGTCCTTTTTTACACCACCGTAATAAGTTTCTGGTTTTCTTGATAGGGGTGGAATTTTAGGCATTATTATAGCTGCAACTACACCAGATAGAAGTACTGTTAGATAATATGGTCCAAACAAATGAACTAATCCAACTTGATTAAGTACTACCAAACAGAATGTAATAGATACTGCTGAAAAGGTAGTTGCGATAATAGAGGATTCTTTAGCTGTATAGTATCCTTCTATATATTGTTTGTTAGTTAATGCGACTCCTATAGTTCCATCTCCTACCCAAGAAGCGATACAGTCTATAGAAGAACGTCCTGGTAATTGGAAAACTGGTCTCATGATAGGTGTTAATAAAGCACCTACGTATTCTAAAAGTCCAAAATCAGTTAAGAATGGTAATAAAAATCCAGCAAATAAAAATATTGCGAATAATCCTAATATTAAATCGTATAAAATTAATCCACCTGTGTCTTCAGACCAAACAGCTTCAGGGCCTAATTCAAATAATACCATAGCTGCAAGTATTAGACCTACTATTCTCACTCCTACCCAAAGAGGTGATACATTGAATATTCCTTTTAAAAATTCATTATCTTCAATAATTGCGGGTTTTGATGTTTTGTAAAGTACTGTAACTACTGCAGTGAATGCTATGAATCCTAAAATAACAGCGGGTAGTACGCTTTCAAAAGTAGAAGTCAATTTTCCCGATAATAGAGCAACTACAATGGTAGTTTCGCCTTCATATTGGAATGGAACCATTAAAAGCAAGATTCCTACTAATGATGGGATTATAAATTTTAAATAATCACCAATCGAATACTTTTTCTTGACGTTTTCATTTTGCATTAAGATACCTCCTATTTTTTAATTTAAGACTATCCTCTTAGAGATAGACTCAGATTACTACCTATTATATAGAATATTCAAACAGAAGTAAAGCCTTTTGTAGAACAATTGAATGATTATGGGGATTATTTAAAATTGTCTTGTAATTCCTTACATATAACAATTGAATATGCATAAAAAATAAATTGGCTTAAAATAAATTGAGGATAAGGTATTATTTTGGGTATAGTAATATTAATACAAATTAATTATAAAACTAGGAGGAATTGAAATGAAAAAAGTATTAATTTACTCAACAGTGACTTGACCTTGGTGTACAAAGGTAAAGGATTACCTAGATAGCAAGAATGTTGCTTATGAGGACTATGATGTAGCTAAAGACCGTGAAAAGGCAATGGAAATGGTAAACAAATCTGGCCAGCAAGGCGTTCCTGTAATAGATATAGAAGGAGAGATAATAGTAGGATTTGATCAAAAAAGAATAGATAAATTTTTGGATTTATAAGAATAAATAAAATACAAAATAAAAAGGATTTGCTATAGCAAATCCTTCTTATTTTCCCTTGATATCTCTGATATCTTTAAGTAAGACCGATAGAGTACCATCAGCATTATTTAAAAATTCTACCTTATCACTGCCTTTTAAATATTCTATAGGTATCTTTATCTCTATACCATTGTCCATTACTAGCTTTTGAGTCTTGGGTATTTTCTTGCTTAAGTTTTCATCCACTTTTATTGTTTTATCTATTAGCCCCTTTTTTGATATTTCTTCATCATATATTCTCTGAATATCCATATTATTTTTAAATACCTTGCTTTTAATATCATCAACACTTATACAATCATCTTTTTCAACACTTTCTACCATAGCACTCTTTATTTCTGCAAGTTTTGTAACATCGTCTTCATAATAATCTTTAACTATTTTTTTGGATACCTTATTTACAATATCCACCTTTGCTTTTTCAGATAATAAGTCTATTGATTTTAATAAATACTTAGAAATATAGTAGTCTTTTTCTCCATTTATTTCATATTTCTTTTCCTTTAGAAGTATCGAGTAATCTTCTAAATCTATTATAAAAAATTCATCTATCTTTTGATTTGTATTTGGAAGTGTTGTGCTTTGCTTTACAACGGTGTTTAATCTTCCAGTTTCCAATTCTTCTACATAATGGATATAAGATACTTTATAGTTAAATATGAAAAATCCCAAGTACTTCTTGTCATCCCCCTGGAATAGGGAACAAATCAAATCACATGGAGGTATATTTACATGTTGGGCAAGTAGATTGTACATCATACCCGAAAATGCTTTTGTCTTTTCTACAAATAGATTATCATTATTTGAAACATCCATACATAAGTTTTTTACTTGATTGTTTTCATCATTAAAATATGACTTTTTAATATTAACATCAATAAATATCTTTTTTATATGAGTTTTTATAAATTCAATTATTTCGCCACTATTAGGATGTTCTTCTTCTGATAAAACAGGTAATCCTATAGAAGGGTCTAAAATATGCAAGATTATCTTTTCTATACTTATATCATTTATCATAAACTTCTCCTTTGAAACTAATTTATTTAGCTACAGTATCTATATTATATATAATATAAGAAATATTTCATAGATAAAAATGTTTCTCTTATTTTTTTCTTCTGTTATTGGTATAATATGATGAAAGGAGTGGATGTTTTGGTAAAGAAAAATGAAATTATAGAATTTAAAATAGATAAAGTTGAATTTCCTAATAAGGGAAAGGCGATTTATGATGATAAGGAATTGAGCTTTAAAGGTGGGATAGAAGGACAAACTATAAAGGCAAGGGTTAAGAGAAAGAGAAAAGAGTATATAGAAGTAAAGCCACTAGAAGTGGTAGAGAGATCCCCTATAGAAACCAGGGAAGGATGCTCACATTTTGGAATATGCGGAGGATGTACCTATCAAAGTCTTAGCTATGAAGATGAATTAAAGCTAAAGGAAAATCAAGTATTAGAATTGTTTAAAAAAGCTGAACTAGATGTGAATTTTTTGGGTATAGAAAGAAGCCCTCAAGTAGAAGGATATAGAAATAAAATGGAATATACTTTTGGAGATGAAATGAAAGATGGCCCTTTAGAACTTGGGATGCATAGAAAAGCTAGGTTCTATGAAGTAGTAAACATTCCAGATTGTAATATAGTAGAAGATGATTTTACAAAGATAAGACAAACAGTAAGAGATTATTTCATAGAAAAAGCAAAGACATATTACAGAAAGAAAAGTCATATAGGATTTTTAAGACATCTTGTAGTTAGAAAGGCAATAACTACTGGAGAAATAATGATAAATCTAGTGACAAGCAGTCAAGATACACTTAATAGAGAGGAATTTGTAGAATTATTAAATAGCATAGATTTAGATAGTGAAATAACAGGAGTACTTCATACTACAAATGACAGTTTATCTGACGCAGTAAAAGTAGATAAATTGGAACTATTGCACGGAAGAGACTATATAATGGAAGAAATACTTGGTCTTAAGTTCAAGATATCACCATTTTCATTTTTTCAGACAAATACCCTAGGAGCAGAAAAACTATATTCTATTGCTAGAGGGTTTGCGGGAGATATAGATGACAAGGTAGTATTTGACCTATATTCAGGAACAGGAACTATAGCTCAGATAATGGCTCCAATGGCTAAGAAGGTGATAGGAATTGAAATAGTGGAAGAAGCTGTAGAAAAAGCAAATGAAAACAAAGGAATAAATGGACTAGATAATATAGAATTTATTGCAGGAGATGTACTAGAGGCTGTGGACAATCTAAAAGAAAGACCAGATCTAATAATGATAGATCCACCAAGAGATGGAATTCATCCAAAGGCTATAGGAAAGATAATAGACTTCAATCCAGAAACATTTGTATATATATCATGTAACCCAGTGACATTGGTGAGAGACTTGAAGGTGTTTGAGGAAAGAGGATATAAGATAGAGAAGGCAAAGTTGATGGATATGTTCCCTAGGACACCACA
>CAYRYO010000067.1:0-8858 GCA_964428475.1 uncultured Tissierellaceae bacterium | reverse complement strand
TATAAAATGATGCCTTATTTAGCTACCATGATAGTGCTTGCATTTACTTCTAAGAAATCAAGGGCACCAAAGGCAGAAGGTATTCCATACGACAAATCACAACGCTAGTGTTTTACTCTGGAATTCATAAAATATATGCTTTTAACTGTTATACTCTCTTCAAAGGAGGAAGATTAATATATTCCATACCTTAAGGGAGTATTTTTATTTGCTTTATACTTTTGGAAACTTCTGATATAATGTAAATAACAATAAATAAAGGAAGGGTGATACTGATGAAGCTTAGCTATGATTTGCATTTAGAACAAACACAAAAATTAATAATGACCCCAGAACTTAGACAGGCCATAGAATTGCTTCAGTTTAACAGTATGGAGTTAAATGAATATATATCAAGAGAATTAGAAGAAAACCCTATGCTTGAAAGAGAAAAGCCCAAAGATGAATTTGAAGATATAGATAAATATACAGATGAAAAAGAAATTGATTGGAAAGAGTATATAGAGAAATATGATGATTATAGCTATAGACCCCAAAGAGATAAAAATATTAAAGAGGTTAATTACGAAGCCTTCATAAGTATAGAACCTACTATAAAAGAGTTTTTAATGTCTCAGTTAAATATGGTACATTTTGGAGTAGTGGAACGAAGAGTTGGTGAATATATAATTGACAATATTGACAAGAATGGATATTTTGAACTAACTGTAGAAGAAATATCTGAACTTTTTGGTCTTAGTATAGAAGAGGTGGAATTGGTATTAAAAGTTATTCAGACATTTGATCCAGTAGGAGTTGGGGCAAGAAACTTAAGAGAATGTTTATTGATACAAGTAAAAACAAAGAAAAATGTTGAGAAGTATGCTTTAGAAATAATAGAGAATTACTTGGATGATTTAGGCTGTAACAAAATACAAAAAATTTCAAAAGAATTAAATATTAGTGTAGATGATGTTCAAAAAGCATGTGATTTTATTAAAACATTCGAACCTAAGCCAGGGAGAGCGTTTGCTGGTAAAGATGAAACAACAAAGTATGTAAATCCAGATGCAGAAATAAAGTTATATGAAAATGAATTTGTAGTTATAGTAAAAGACTCGACAGCTCCAAAATTAAATATAAATAACTATTATAAAGACCTTATGAAGACAGGAAAAGATGAAAATGCAACAGAATTCTTAAATCAAAAATTTAATTCTGCCATGTGGATAATAAGAAGTATAGAACAGAGGAAAAATACAATAAAGAAAGTAGTAGAATCAATTTTAAAATTTCAAATGGATTTTTTCTTAAAAGGTGAAAAATACTTAAAACCACTTACCTTAAAAGACATAGCAGAAGACATTGAGATGCATGAATCTACTATATCTAGAACTACAAACGGAAAATATGTACAAACTCCTAGAGGGCTATTCGAGTTAAAATATTTTTTTAATTCAGGCTTAGGATGTAATGAAGGAGATATGTCGTCTACTAGTATAAAATCAACGCTTAAAGATATAATAGAAAGAGAAGATTCAAAAAAACCATATAGTGATCAAAAGTTATCAGATATACTGAACAACGAAGGTATAAAGATTTCTAGAAGAACGGTAGCTAAGTATAGAGATGAACTACAGATACCTTCATCTTCTATGAGAAGAAGATATTAGCTCATTGGATCTAATGAGCTAATTAAATCTAAGTACTTGAATAAAAAGGATATATAGACTATAATAAAGATATAATTAGATTGATTTATATTTTTTAATTGTGGTGGGACGCAAATTAACTATCGGGACATACTATGGCCCAACGCTATTAATCGTTTATAATATTAGATCTTGGCCTATGATATCAATAATTATATTTTAAGAAGGTGGTAAAAATGGATTTATTGAAACTCCAACAAAAGATAGCACCTGAAATATTAGGTGTTTTAGAATTAAGATATGATATTTTAAAAAGCATATATTACAATCAACCTATAGGTAGAAGAGGTTTAGCGCAGAATTTAAATATAAAAGAAAGAACTATTAGAGCCCAAATAAATATTCTCAAAGAATTAGAATTATTAAATATTCAAAGTATGGGTATGTATATAACTGATAAAGGAAAAAATACAATTGAGGCTCTAAATGAAATGAGACACGAGTTAAAAGGAATTTCAGAACTAGAAAATAATTTAAAATTGGCATTGCAACTTAAAAAGGTCATAGTAGTACCAGGCAATACATTGGAAAAGGACACATCCTTAGATGAGATTGGTAAGGTAAGCTCAATGTATTTAAGACAATCAATAAAAGATAATTTTGTCATAGGAATTACTGGTGGCACTACTATGGAGAGTTTAGCAGAGAATATGACTAAGGGAAAAGTGTCGAAAAACTTATTAATAATACCTGCAAGAGGGGGCCTTGGAAAAGATGTAGAAACTCAAGCTAATAATATAGCTGCAAAATTAGCGAAAAAATTAGATGGAAATTATAAGCTATTGCATATACCTGATAATATGGATAAGGCTACATTAGATGCTGTTTTAAATTTACCAAATATAAGCGAAATAATTGGATTTATAGAAGATATGGATGTATTAGTATTTGGAATAGGAAGAGCAGATACTATGGCTTATAGAAGAAATTTATCAAAAGAAAAAATAACTGAACTTATAGAAAAAGGAGCAGTAGCAGAGGCCTTTGGACATTATTTTGATATTGATGGTAATGAAATATGGGAATATGAGACTGTTGGATTATCTCTTGATAAATTCCAAAAACTAGACAAGGTAATAGCAGTTGCAGGTGAAGAAGAGAAAGCAGAAGCTATAATAGCTATAGCCAAACTTAAGCCAGAGATGACATTAATAACAGGTGAATTTGCAGCAAGAAGGATATTAGAGATAGTAAATTAAATAATATAGACAAAGTATAAAATAATAAAAAAATTTGAGGAGGAAAATAGTATGGCGATGAAAGTAGGATTAAGTGGGTTTGGAAGAATTGGAAGGGATGTATTAAGAGCTTATTTTGAGGATGGTGTAGATGATTTTGAATTAGTTGCATTAAATGCATCTGGAGATTTAAATACTCTTGCACATTTATTCAAATATGACACTGTTTATGGAAAATTTGACGGGACAATAGAAGTTGTAGAAGATGGGTTTATCATCAATGATAAAAAGGTCAAAGTAGTAGCACATAGAGATCCAGTAGAGATTCCTTGGAAAGACCTCGGTGTTGAACTTGTAATAGATTCAACAGGTGCATTTAGAGACAGACAAGGACTTTCAAAACATATAGAAGCAGGAGCTAAAAAAGTAATAGTTACAGCACCAGCAAAAGGTGAAGATATAACTATTGTTATGGGAGTAAATGATAAAGATTATGACGGGGAAACACACAATATAATTTCAAATGCATCTTGTACAACTAACTGTTTAGCGCCAGTTGCAAAAGTAATCCTAGATAATTTCACTATTAAAAAGGGTTTAATGACGACTATTCATGCATATACTGGAGATCAGCAATTACTAGATAAAAGGCATAAAGATCTTAGACGTGCAAGAGCAGCAGCAGAAAACATAGTTCCAACTACAACAGGAGCTGCTAAAGCAGTGGCACTAGTACTTCCTGAATTAAAGGGAAAATTAAATGGATTTGCTATTAGGGTTCCAGTGCCAACGGGTTCATTGGTAGACCTAACATTTGAATTAGAAGAAAATGTTACAGCAGAACAAGTAAACAAAGTTCTTAAGGAAGCTAGTGAAGGTGAGATGAAGGGAATACTTGGATATTCTGAAGAGCCTTTAGTTTCTTCGGATTACGTAGGAGATAAAAGATCATCAATAGTTGATTCATTATCTACTATGACAATAGATAATATGGTAAAAATAGTTTCTTGGTATGATAATGAATGGGGATATTCAGAGAGAGTGCTTGATCTAACTAAAAAGGTAGCTAAATAATAGTTAGGATAAAATATAAGTCGGGCAAGAGCCCGACTTAATAAAGTTATTAAAAAAAACATAAGTAGGTGAAAGAATGATAAATAAAAAGACATTAAAAGACTTAGATGTAAAAGGAAAAAGAGTATTAGTCAGATGTGATTTTAATGTTCCAATGAAAGATGGACAAATTACCGACGAGACAAGGATAATTAGCTCACTAGCAACTATTAACTACTTGTTAGAGAATGAAGCGAGGGTAATTCTTATGTCTCATTTAGGAAGACCTAAGGGAGAAATAAAAACTGAACTTTCACTTAAACCAGTAGCGGAAAGATTAACTGAATTATTGAAGAAAAAGGTGTTGTTTTTAGGAGATGGTCAAGTAGTATCAGATTCAGTTAAAACAATGGTTGGTAGTATGGAAAATGGAGATATAATGCTTTTGGAGAACACTAGATTTAGAAGTGAAGAGACCAAAAATGAAGAAGGTTTTGGAAAAGAAATAGCATCTCTTGGAGAATTATTTGTAAATGATGCGTTTGGAACTTGTCATAGGGCGCATGCTTCAAATGTTGGAGTATCAAAATATCTTCCTTCTGCCCTAGGATTTTTAGTAGAAAAAGAAATAGATATAATGGGAAAAACATTAGAATCTCCAGAAAGACCATTTGTAGCTATACTTGGAGGAGCTAAAGTATCAGATAAGATAGGAGTAATAGAAAATTTAATATCAAAAGTCGATACCATAATGGTAGGTGGGGGCATGGCATATACATTCTTAAAAGCTCAAGGATATGAAATAGGGAAATCCCTATTAGAAGAAGATAAAGTTAAGCTTGCTGGAGAACTTCTTAAAAAAGCAAAGAAAAACAATGTAGAATTGATGTTACCTGTTGATATTGTAATTGCTCGTGAATTTAAAAATGACACGGAGTTTAAAACAGTTTCAATTGATAATATTCCAAAAGATATGATGGGACTTGACATGGGAGAAGAGAGTATAAAATTATTTAGTGATAAGATAAAAGCCGCCAAGACTGTAGTTTGGAATGGTCCAATGGGAGTTTTTGAAATGGAGAATTTTGCAAAAGGAACGAACGGAATTTCCCAGGCAATGTCTGAGACAGACGGGATTACAATAATTGGAGGAGGAGATTCTGCTTCTGCTGTCGAAAAATCAGGGTTTGCAGAAAGAATGACTCATATTTCTACAGGTGGAGGAGCATCATTAGAGTTGCTTGAAGGGAAGATTTTACCTGGAATTGAAGCTATAGATGAAAGATAAGGAGGAGATAATATGCGAACTCCTATAATCGCAGGGAATTGGAAGATGAATAATACTATAGAAGAAGGTGTAGCTTTAATAGAAGCTATTAAAGCTAAAGATTTAGATAGGAATGTTGAAAAGCTTGTGTGTGTTCCCTTTACTCTTTTAAAAGATATAAAGGGATTGTTGAAGGGTACGGATATAAAGCTAGGGGCTCAAAATATGCATTGGGAAGAGAGTGGTGCTTTTACTGGGGAGGTTTCACCTATTATGCTAAATGAACTTGGAGTTGATTATGTAATCATTGGTCACTCTGAGAGAAGGCTGTATTTTTGCGAAACTGATGAAAGTGTAAATAAAAAGGTGAAATCTGCACTTGTTCATAATATCAAACCAATATTATGTGTGGGCGAGACTCTAGAAGAACGAGAGAAAGGTCAAGAAAAAGAAATAATAAAAGGTCAGGTTGAAAATGCACTTAAAGGCATTGATGATATAGAAGAAATAGTGATAGCTTACGAACCTATATGGGCTATTGGAACTGGTAAGACTGCTAGTTCTGATGAAGCTAATGATATGATACATTTTATTAGGAAAACTATTGAAGGGTTATATGGGGAAACTAGTAATAAAATCAGAATACAATATGGTGGAAGCGTTAAACCAAGTAATGTAGTGGAGTTAATGGGTAAAGGTGATATTGATGGGGCCTTGGTTGGTGGAGCTAGCCTTAAGGCAGATGATTTTGTAGATTTGGTAAACTTTAAAATTGGAGGATAATATGAATAAAAAACCAACAATGCTTATAATTCTTGATGGTTATGGAGTGGGAGAAGATTATCCTGGTAATGCTGTTAAATTAGCAAATACACCTAATATCGATAAGTTTGTAAAAAAGTATCCATATACCACACTTGAAGCAAGTGGATTAGCCGTAGGGCTGCCTGCAGGACAAATGGGCAATTCAGAGGTGGGACATCTAAATATAGGATCTGGACGGGTAGTATATCAAGAATTGACAAAGATATCAAAGGCTATAGAAGACAAAGATTTCTTTGAAAAACAAGAATTTTTAAATGTAATAGAAAAGGCAAGAGAGAAAGGTAAAAGCATTCATTTGCTAGGGCTTGTTTCATCTGGAGGAGTCCATAGCCACAGTTCACATTTATATGCACTTCTAGAGCTTATGAAGATGAGAAACTTTCATGATGTATATGTGCATGCAATACTTGATGGTAGAGATGTAGCTCCTACTTCGGGAAAAGAAGATATAGAAGGGTTACTTCTTAATATGAAAAGGCTCAAGGTAGGTAAATTAGCTACTATTTCAGGCAGATACTATGCAATGGATAGGGATAATAGATGGGATAGAACTAGAATGGCGTATGATACTATGGTTTTAGCGGAGGGGAAAAGAACTACAGACCCAATAGACGCAATTGAAGAATCATATAAAGTGGGAATCACAGATGAATTCTTTCTTCCAACTGTGATTATGGAAGATGGAAGACCAGTTGCCATGGTGGAAGAAGAAGATTCGGTGTTGTTTTTCAACTTCAGACCAGATAGAGCAAGGCAAATAACCAGAGCTTTTGTAGATGATGATTTCGAAGGATTTGACAGAATTAAAAGAGTTCATACTTATTATCTCACGATGACTGAGTACGATAAGACAATCAAAAATGTTGAAATAGCTTATAAAAACAATGCACCAGCAAATACACTGGGAGAATATATAAGCAAACTTGGACTCAATCAGCTAAGAGCTGCTGAAACTGAAAAGTATGCACATGTGACCTTTTTCTTCAATGGAGGAATAGAACAACCTTATAAAAACGAGGATAGAATTCTCGTACCATCACCAAAGGTAGCCACTTATGATTTACAACCAGAAATGAGCGCAGATAAATTAAAAGATGAAATATTAAATAGACTTAAGATGGATAAATATGATTTAATAATATTAAACTTTGCGAATGCAGATATGGTAGGGCATACAGGATCTATGTCAGCTACTATAAAAGCTATAGAAACTGTGGATAAGTGTCTGGGGCAAATAGTAAAATGTCTGCTTGAAAAAGGTGGAAAGGCGCTAGTTACTGCAGATCATGGAAATGCAGAAAGACTTATGGATGAAAAGGATGGTAGCGTGGTTACTGCACATACAATCAATAGGGTTCCTCTTATATATGTAGGAGGAGAAGGTAAATTAAAAGAAGGTATACTTGCAGATCTAGCTCCAACACTTTTAGATATAATGAAATTAGATAAACCAGAGGAAATGACTGGAAAATCTTTAATAATGAAAGGATGATAATTAAATGAGTCTTATAACAAACATATATGCAAGAGAAGTACTTGATTCAAGGGGTAATCCTACAGTAGAGGTTGAAGTATGGACAGAAAACGATATAATGGGAAGATACTTGGTTCCATCTGGAGCTTCCACAGGAGCTTTTGAAGCGGTAGAATTAAGAGATGAAGATAAAAACAGATATATGGGCAAGGGAGTTTTAACAGCAGTTGATAATGTAAACCTTATATTAGCTGAAGAAATAATAGGATTAGATGTATTTGATCAAGATTATATTGATAATTTAATGATAGAATTAGATGGGACACCAAACAAAGGAAAGTTTGGTGCAAATGCAATACTTGGAGTATCATTAGCAGTAGCTAAAGCAGCCGCAGAAGAATTAGGTATGCCATTATATCAATATATAGGTGGAATCAATGCAAATCTACTCCCTGTTCCTATGATGAATATTTTAAATGGTGGAGAACATGCAGATAACAATGTAGATATTCAGGAATTTATGGTAATGCCTGTAGGAGCAGAAAACTTTAGAGAAGCTCTAAGAATGGGTACGGAAATATTTCACACCCTTAAAAAGGTATTAAAAGAAAAAGGACTTAATACTGCAGTAGGAGATGAAGGTGGATTTGCACCAAACTTAACTAGCAACGAGGAAGCTCTTAAGACAATAGTAGAAGCAATAGAAAAGGCTGGATATAAGCCAGGAGAAGAAGTGATGTTAGCACTTGACGTTGCAGCTACCGAGATGTATGATGAAAAAAGCAATAGCTACAATTTAAAAGGAGAAGGGAGAATTTTAACTGTAGAAGAGATGATTGCTTACTATGAAGACATGGTAGGCAAATATCCTATTATTTCAATAGAAGATGGACTCGCAGAAGATGATTGGGATGGATGGAAGCAGTTAACCGAAAGGCTTGGTAAGAAAATTCAATTAGTAGGTGATGATTTATTTGTAACAAATACTGAAAGGCTTTCAAAAGGGATAGAACTTGGTATATCAAATTCTATATTAGTTAAATTAAACCAGATAGGAACACTAACAGAAACATTAAATACAATAGAGATGGCTAGAACAAATGGATATACAGCGGTAATTTCTCATAGATCAGGGGAAACTGAAGATACAACTATAGCAGATCTTGTAGTAGCAACAAATGCTGGACAAATAAAAACAGGCGCCCCATCAAGAACAGATAGGGTTGCAAAATATAATCAACTCCTTAGAATAGAAGATATATTAGGTGAAAGTGCTGTATATAAAGGTAAGAATACTTTTTATGGTTTAAAAAACAAATAAAGAATAAATTATTGATTTATTGATAATATATATAAGAGCATAAAAACCA
>CAYRYO010000066.1:4367-9033 GCA_964428475.1 uncultured Tissierellaceae bacterium | reverse complement strand
TATTTTTATTTGGGGGCATATTAAATGAAAGAAAAGCTTTTAAGTGTATTTTCAATATTTCCAGCAATTGGTGCTGCACTCTGTTGAGGTGGTGGTGCAATACTTGCGTCTCTAGGTCTAGGGACTATAGGATTTTCATATTTTAGTAATCTTACAAAATATAAACCGCTATTTATAATTTTAACAGGAGTGATGCTATATTATTCATATAGTTTGATAGAAAAGAAAAATGCTGGCAAAAAAACCAGGATATTATTTTGGATATCAGTTGCTATATCCATTTTAATAATATATTATCCTACTATTTTGAGATGGATTTCTTAGGAAATATCCATTGTATGGAGGCGGTTTATATAGATAATTTTGAGTTAACTTATCATAGAGCTCTAAAAAGATTTTTTAGGATTTTAAATCCCCTAAAAAAGACTATTATTGAGACTCAATGTGATGTTCACAAGTATATAAATAAACATTCTATATGGCTATTAAATAAGTATGATTATAAAGATGAGCATGAATTCTTCTCTTCATATTTAAAAAATATAAATCTTGGAACAGTTTGGGTTGATCAAGATTTTAATAGTTCCAATCACTTTTATAATCCATATAAAGACCGTGGACTATATGGTAGACGAAGTGCTATGGATCTTGCTTTGGAGTACTATGACGATTCAATAAGAATGTGGAACCAAGGAAATAAAAACAAATCATTGTTTTATTTTGGTGCAGCTATCCATGTTATACAAGATGTAACCATTCCTCAGCATGCTAATATTCGACTTTTAGATGATCATAGGCAATATGAAAATTATATTAAAAAGACATATACTTATGTAGACGTTTTTAAAGCAAAAAAGGAACCCTATATCCTAGATAGCATTGGGGATTATATTAGATTTAATTCTAGAGTTGCAATCAAGGTATATAATAAGTTTAAGGATATTAAACAAGATGAAAGCAGATATTATAAAGTAGCAAGATGCACTATACCTATTGCTATGAGAACTTCTGCAGGATCTATGATAATGTTTTATAATGAAATTTTAAACAACAATAAAAATATCCAGTAAATACATTTGTATTTACTGGATATTTTACTCTTCATACTTAACTAATGAATTTATATGATAATTTTTTAATTTATCCTTACCCTTTAAAAATTCAAGTTCAATTAAAAATTCCATAGCTACCACTTGTCCGCCAAGTTTTTCTATTAACTTAGCTACTGACAACACTGTGCCTCCTGTTGCTAATAAATCATCTACTATTGCTATCCTATCCCCTTCTGCTATTGCATCTCTGTGTATTTCCAATATATTTGTTCCATATTCAAGCTCATATTCTTCTCTAATTGCATCTGCTGGAAGTTTCCCTGGTTTTCTCACAGGTATAAAACCAACTCCAAGAGCATATGCTACAGCTGCACCAAATAAAAACCCTCTAGCTTCTGGTCCCGCTATATAATCTATATTTTTATCTTTTAAATGACCTGCCATTTTATCTACTACTTCTTTAAATGCATCTTTTTCTTTTATAAGCGTGGTTATATCTTTGAAACTAATTCCTTTTTCAGGAAAGTCTTCTATTACTCTTATCTTAGATTTAATATTCAAATAAATCGCCCCCTATTGTTTATACAATCACTATATGATTTTATCATATATTAAGGACTTTTACATTATTTTTTTATTTTACATCTAAAAAGGATATTTTAAATTTAATTGTTTCATATCATGGATGCTAATACATGGGCTTTGGATATTATTCCCTTAAGACTTCCATCTTCATCTACTACTGCTATTGGAAATCTTGCTTCTGTAGCTACAACTATTATATCACTAAGAAGATTATCTGGAGATGTAGTGACTATATCTGTTGTAATTACATCTCTTATGTTTAGACTTTCTTTATTCGCCCTTATTGCATCATCTATAGTAATTACGCCTTCTAGTTTCATCTTTTCAGATACTACATATGCACTTGATACCCCTTCGTCCCTCATCATCTTAACTGCCATTTTGGGATTATCTTTTAATCTAACTACACAGTTTGGAGTTATCATAGCATTTTTTACACTTATTACTTGTGTTTTATCTGCACTGTCTATGAACTGTTTTACATAGTCATTTGCAGGATTTGCAGTCATCTCTTCTGGTGTTGCTATTTGAATGACTTCTCCGTCTTTCATTATAGCAACTGTATCACCTAGCTTAAATGCCTCGTTTATATCATGAGTGATAAATACTATTGTTTTATCTAATTTTTTTTGAATGGAAAGTAGCTCAAACTGCATATCATTTCTAACAAGTGGATCTAGTGCTGAGAATGGTTCATCCATAAGAAGTATCTCAGGGTCATTTGCAAGGGCTCTTGCTATTCCTACCCTCTGTTTCATACCACCTGAGAGGCTTGTGATTGGCTCATCATCTAGCCCTTCTAGTCCAACCATATTAATCATCTCTCTTGCCTTTTCATGTCTCTCATTCTTTGCCATTCCTTTTACTTCCAAACCGTATTCTACATTTCCTATTACAGATCTGTGTGACATCAGTCCAAAACTTTGAAATACCATTGAAACTTTATTTCTTCTATAGTCATTTAATTCATTTTTATTGAATTTTCCTATATCTTTGCCTTCATATAGGATCTGTCCCGAGCTGGGTTTGTTCAACATATTAAAACATCTAACTAATGTAGATTTACCTGAACCTGAAAGACCTATTATTACAAATACTTCCTTTTTCTTTATTTGAAGTGATACATCCCAAAGAGCTATTGTTACTCCTGTCTCTTTATATATCTTATCTTTATCTGCGCCTGCTTCCTTTAATCGTCTTGCAGCTTTTTTATCTACACCGTAGAGTTTTGATAGGTTTTTCACTTCAATCAATACATCTTTATTCTCCATCGGATATCACCTCACTACTCTTTGCCAATCCCTGTGTAATCCTATCTAATATTACCGCTATAATTACAACTGCTGTACCAGATATTAATCCTCTTCCTATTTCTACTCTGTTTACACTTATAAGTACTTCCATTCCAAGCCCGCACCTATCATAGAAGTCGTAACTACCATTGCCATCGCCATCATAAGTGTCTGATTTACACCAGTCATTATAGTTGGTAATGCCTGTGGTATTTGAACCTTTATAAGAGATTGCATTTTTGTAGAACCAAATGAAAGTGATGCCTCTACTACTTCTTTATCTATTTGTCTAATACCATGGCTTGTAAGTCTTATCATAGGTACTATTGCATATATTGTTGTAGCTATTACTGCTGGAGGTTTTCCCAGTCCAAAAAATAGTAATGCTGGTATCAAATATACAAATACTGGCATTGTCTGCATAGTGTCTAATATTGGCCTTGCTATTCTGTTTGCTCTATCATTTGATGCTATGAATACTCCAAGTGGAAATCCAAGTATCAAGGATATAATTACAGAAACTATGACTATAGAAAGTGTTACATACATTGCATCCCATAACCCAAGAAGTCCTATTGTAAAAAGTAGCCCTCCATATAATATTCCACTTGAAAGTTTTTTAGTTACTTTCCATGAAACAAGCACTACTAATAATATCCATACAAACCATGGTACTCTTTCTAATGCTAAATTTACAAGATTTACAAAGTTAAGCAAAAAACTTCTAATTCCACTAAAAAACGTATCATATTTTACACTAAAGGCTCTTACACCTTCATCTATTGCATTTTTATTTATATCTAACTCAAAAGGAAAATTAAATAACCAATTATTCATTTAAATTCCTCCTATTTTAAAGACTCTCTAATAGTATTTGCATCATCTTCACTTAACCATTTAGCTAAAAGATCATCGTTTTCTATTAAGAACCATTTTGCTGTATTTTCATAGTCATCACCTGTATCTTGCATATGAGCTAACGCCTCTGAAGTTAAAGCACTTGATGTCTCATATTTCCCAAGGAATTCTATAAACTCAGCATTTTCTTCATTATCTGCAAATTCGTTGCTTGTACCTATAGTTACTCTTACTTCTGGTAAAGCTGTTTTACCTTCTAGATAAGTATTAGCGTCAAAAGGCTCATCTTGTAATAGTACAAAGTCATATTTACCCATTAACCATGTTGGTTCCCAGTAATATGCTGCTATAGGTTCGCCTTTTTCATATGCACTTGTAATAGCTGCTGAAAGTGCTGCATCGGATCCTGGTCTAATATAGTTGAAGTTTTCATCTAATCCGTAATGCTTGTATTTATTGTGTATTATCGTATCGACTTCCCAACCTGGTATTGCTCCATACATTGCGCCCTTCTCTTTATCATCTTGGTCTTGAAATACATGTGGATATTCTTTTAAATCCCAAACATATTTGAGGTCTGGTGCTGATGCTTCAATTCCTCTTTCTAAGTCACCTTCAATTACATATCTTGGAACATAGATACCTTGATTGTTGTCATCAAAGTTAACTCCAAATTCCTGAAATTTTCCTGCTTCTAAGTCATCTTTATATGTTGCTAAATTATCTGTCCACTCTTCCATATGAACATCTACTTCGCCATTCATTACACCTTCATGTAAAACTGTGCTTGATCCTGGTATCTATGACCAAGTATACCCGTATGCATTCTCTGCTATGAATCCTGCTACTGCATTATGAAATTTGGCACTATCCCATCCT